>JAZODQ010000101.1:0-12526 GCA_045597105.1 Acetatifactor sp. | reverse complement strand
ACGGTGGGCTATTGTTTTAGAAGCAAATGTGAGATTTTCTTATGTGCGAAGCTTTGGAATCAGGTCCCTGTTTTTATGGCCTTGAACAAAAATTGCGCCATGTCCGCGGTGACCGGAAAGAAGAGCTTTTCTTAGCTCAGCTTTCCGGTCAATCCGCGAACATGGCGCTTATTTTTGTCCCAGCTCATAAAAATAGGGACGAATCACAAATTCCAAAGCCGCACATTTTAGAAAATCCGCATTTACTTCCCACAATAGTCCACCGTGCTTCCGCCACGGACACAGGCCGGCAGATGTACTTACGTGAAAAGACACAAAAACCGATTGCAAAGGATGACTTTGAGAAACGCTCACATTTGTCACAACACTTTCCCTGCTGCTATGACGCCCTAAGGCACGGACAGGGGACGGTGGGATTAAATGACATTGCGCCGATTAAGGCCTCTTGCCAAGCTGCCAAAAGGCCACAGCACTGGCGGCTGCAACATTTAGGGAGTCTACGCCGTGGGACATGGGGATACGCACGGTATAATCACAATCTGCAATGGTGCCGTCAGTCAGCCCATCCCCTTCGTTTCCCAGTATGATTGCCAGTTTTGCTTCGTTCATGAGCCTTGGATCATCAATGCAGACAGAATCTTTATTCAGGGCCATGGCTGCAGTTTTAAAACCTAACTGATGCAGGCGGTTTATTCCTTCGGCGGGCCAGTCACAGATATCACTGCCGATATAGGTCCAGGGAATCTGGAACACGGTGCCCATGCTGACGCGTATAGCACGGCGGTACAAGGGATTACTGCATGCGGGAGTGAGCAGTATTGCATCCATGTTCAGCGCGGCTGCAGAACGGAAAATAGCACCGATGTTGGTGGGATTTTCAATATTTTCCAAGATAGAGATGCGGCGGGCATTGCGGCAAATATCTTCCACGGAAGGTAGCGTAGGACGATACATGGCGCACAATACTCCGCGGGTTAGTTGGAAACCGGTCAGCTGAGTTAATACATCAAAATCTGCGGTATACACAGGAACGTCTCCAATACGAGCAATAATATCGCGGGCTTCCCCTGTGATGTGCTTTCGTTCCAGTAGTAAAGAAACAGGGACACATCCGGCGTCAAGGGCACGTTCCACTACTTTAGGGCTTTCAGCAATGAAAAGCCCTTTTTTTACCGGCTCATGGTAGTGAAGTAACTGTGCTTCTGTGAGCCGGGCAAATATATCCAGTTCCGGTGTATTTAAATCGTTTATTTCGATGATATTAGCCATGTTATTCTCCGTTTTGAATTAGTGGAGAATAAGAAAATGTTGCTCCACCGTTTAGGAACATTATAGTGTTTGGGCGTACAGGTGTCAAACCTGTTGCAGGTAAAAGCGGAATATACTATAATTTTATAGGATAATTTGGTGTGAATTGTTTTAGAAAATACGAAGAGGTTGTAATGAAAGTACTGCTTTTTTTGTTCATACTTTGTATAAGTGTATTTATGATAATAGTTGTGTCAGATTGGTTTGTTTTGGGCTTTCCCATGTTGCGCTTTACCGGCAGAAAAGCTGAGAAAAAGTATCTGCTGAATGTAAAAAACAGAATTGATATACAGAAGGGAACTGATTGCGCAGGATATTCCACGGCTCATGTGTTACGGAGCTTTGACGTGGAAGCGGATGGTAAAGAGATGTATGCGCGTATGCCCGGCAAACTGAAAAATGGGGCGGTGCTTCCCAAAAATGTGCGAAAAGTACTGAAACAGTGCGGATTTAAAGTAAGCTATTGTACAGGAAATCTGAATGCTCTGAAGGAGGCACTTTGTCAGGGGAAAAGAGTAATTGCGTTTGTCAAAACTAGGAAAGACAAGCACTGGCTGCATTATGTGTCCATTGTTGGATATAATGAGCAGGAGATATTTATTGCAGATTCCCTTCGTTCGTTGATGAATTGTGAGGAGCAATATTATAACCGCAGATTGACTAATGAGGAGTTTTTAAGATTGTGGGATACCAGGGAGATTTATATGCCCTTTTACAAAAATACTTTTCTTGTAGTAGAAAAATAGAAGGAAAAGCAAAATTTACGTGAAGCTTTTCTTAATAATTTTTAAGTTCGCCAAATAACGTTTTTTTATATGCTAGAATAGGTCTGTGATACCGGAGAAAGCAAATCTATTTGCAAAAAATGGAAGGGGTATCTGAAGGAGGACTTATGGATATTGCAGTGTTTTCGGATGTTCACGGAAATTACGTGGCATTGGAGGCGTGCGTGGCGGATGCACGTAAAAGGGGAATTCAAACATTTATTTTTCTCGGGGATTATGTGGGAGAACTGGCTTATCCCCAGAGAGCCATGGATATGATATATGATATCAGGGAGAAATATGAGTGTTATTTTATACGGGGGAACAAGGAGGATTACTGGCAGAAATATGTTGCCGGTGGTAAGCAGGGATGGAAGGAGTATGATTCAACTACAGGGATGCTTTTATACGCATACAGAAGGATGCGAAAGAAGGATTTAACCTTTTTCAATTCCTTACCGACAAAGCAGGAGATGCAGTTTAAAGATTATCCCCGGATGACGATTTGTCATGGTTCACCCTATAGCGCAAGTGAAAAGATATTGCCGGAGGATCAAAGGAGTCATGAGATATTGGTTGCAAATGAGGCAGACTACATACTTTGCGGTCATACCCATCAGCAATATAAAGTTACATATCGTAATAAAACAGCTCTGAATCCCGGTTCGGTGGGTCTTCCTTTTCATAGCGGAGGAAAGGCACAGTTTATGATTCTACACGGTGAACCGGGAGTCTGGCGTGAAGAGTTTATCAGTCTTACCTATGATGTGGACAAAGTCATCAGGGAACTGGACGAGGAAGGACTGGATATATTGGCACCCGGCTGGACAAGGATGACAAAGCATGTGCTTCCCGGTGGGGAGATATCTCATGCGACGGCGCTTACCCATGCCATGGAATTATGCAAACAGGAAAAAGGATATTGTAATTGGCCGGAGATTCCGGAAAAGTTTTGGCAACAGGCATTGCAGGATTTGCTATAAGAGGTTAAAATAGGGGAAGTGTTATAAGGAGGTGACCCTATGAATCCGGCAACAATTATGAAGCTGTTACAGGCCAAAAATAAATTTGCAAATGAACACCCTAAGTTTGTGGCTTTTTTAGAAACGGTGTTTTCCAGAGGAATAACGGAGGATACAGTGATAGAAATGACTGTTACCCGTCCGGGTGAGGCGCCTCTGACTTCCAATATTAAGATCAAGCAATCCGATCTGGAGCTGTTTGAAGAACTGAAAAATCTGAAGAACTAAAAAAACGGTGTGAGTTTGTGGCTCGCACCGTTTTTGCATAAAACACATGGTTTATTCAGTAGTATGATATTTTCTGTAATCACTGGGAGAGCAGCCTCTAAACTGTCTGAATGCTCTGTTGAAAGAAGAAATACTCTTAAAACCGGCCTGGAAGGCGATTTCCGTAATGTTTAAATCGGATTCGGCCAGAAGCATTTGTGCACGTTTTACCCTTTGAAATGTCAGATATTCGGTAAAATTAAAACTTGTAGCAGCCTTAAATACTCTGGAAAAATAGTAAATACTGAAACCAAACTGATTAGCGATGTGGTCCAGTGTAAGAGGCTGTTCACAGTTTTCGTTGATATAAATACAGGCCTGATTCATCTTTTCCATAGTCTGAGGAGAACAGTTGGATACGTTTGATATAGCCTGTTGATTCAGGTTTTTGACATATTGTCCGAAAGTGATAAACATTTGATACAGACATATGCGCATCTCTACTCCTGCAAAGGTTTGTTTGGCCAGTTTAATTTTCAACAGCTGCTCCATATATGCCAATATGTCTCGGGCCAGTTCAGGTTCTGTCAAGTGGTCCACTTTGTGTATGGAACGGAATGCGTTTAAAAAGGGAACGAATTCCTGTAATTCGCTAATGGTACTGCCCGGGAACTGTAATGCAAGCAATTGTCTGTCTTTGTTACTGATGATTTCATGAAGTTCACCCGTCCAGGCAAATACAATATCTCCCGGAGTGAGGGTATATGTATTCTGATTGGTTCTGATACGGGGCGGCTCAGTGATTTGTGCATCATGAGGTAAGGCAATAATTTCTACATACTGGTGCCAATGCAAAGGAAAAGTTTCCGGATATTTGTGTGGAAAAATAAGATTAATACCGGTGAATAGTTGCAGCTTTTCGAAATGCTCATTTTTTGTCATAAATATATCACCTCTAAGCAGTTACATACAAAAAGTTACTTCCTTATTTGTAAGGGTACACTATATGTAGGGTTATGTCAAGAAAATCGATTTATTGCAGGAGTATAAAATGACAAGAAATGATAATTATAACGCAATGTTTTATGAGAAAACATCGGAAAAGATGATTATAATTTTGACTGTAGTAATAAACTGGAGTCACACTTTATATTGATAATAAGTGAGGGTAAAACAATGGGAAAGTTTGAAAAAGTATTACATCGTAGGGCAAAAAGAACATTACGGATTGTAGACAATCAGGGGAATCCCGTGGCAAATGCCAAATTACAGTTTAAACAGACGAAGCATGCGTTCCTGTTTGGATGCGGTGCTTTTGATATTAATGAATTTTTTGCAACAAAGGATCCTGAGCGAAAAGCGTTATTACAGGAACGAGTTGATTTGTGGACGGACCTGTTCAATTATGGAACCCTGCCTTTTTATTGGGGGGCTTATGAGCCTGTAGAAGGACAGCCTCAGTGGGAAAGCAGAATGGCGGCAGCCAAGTTTATGAAAGAACGTAATATTCAGGTGAAGGGACATCCTTTATGCTGGCATACCGGTTGTGTGAACTGGCTGATGGAGTATGATAATGCAACAATTCTGGATAAGCAGTTAAAACGAATCGAGAGAGATGTAACACAGTTTAAGGGAACCATTGATATATGGGATGTTATCAATGAAGTGGTTATCATGCCTGATTATGACAGATATGATAATGCAATTACCCGTATTTGCCTGGAGCATGGCAGAGTGAACCTGATTAAAAAGGTGTTTGATGAGGCAAAAGCAGCCAATCCCGATTCAACCCTGCTTTTGAATGATTTTAATACTTCTGTAGCATATGAAATACTGATTGACGGTGCGTTGCAGGCAGGTGCACCCATTGATGTAATCGGTATCCAGTCCCATCAGCACCAGGGCTATTGGGGCAAAGAAAAGCTGTATAAAGTACTGGAAAGATACGAGAGATTTAAAAAGCCCATTCACTTTACAGAGAATACTTTTGTATCCGGTGATTTATTACCGGCGCATATTGTGGATTTGAATGACTTCCAGCCCGATGTATGGCCTTCTACACCTGAAGGAGAAGAGCGTCAGATGCAGGAATGGGAAGAGATGTATCGTATTTTGTTTGAGCATCCTTATGTGCAGGCTGTAACCGGCTGGGATTTTGCAGACGGTATGTGGCTTAATGCACCCAGTGGTGTGATTACCAAAGATAACAAGGTGAAACCTGTTTATAACAGATTAAAGGAACTGTTCAAGGGCGAATGGTGGACCGATGAGGAAGTTTGCACGGATGCAAACGGATTTGTACAGGTGGAAGGCTTCAAGGGCGATTATGTTTTGGAAAATGGCGCGCTGAAAGCAACCATGACATTGTCAGATGTGCAGGCAGAGGAAACTCTGACAATTATCATGAATTAATTTTCGTGGGCAATTTGGATTTAGATGAGGAAATATGAAAAAATGAATAACAGAAATATTACGGATATGACCGTCGGCAATCCCGTCGGTCATATCATCAGGTTTGCATTACCGCTTTTGCTGGGAAATTTGTTTCAGCAGCTTTATAATATGGTGGATTCCATTGTAGTAGGTAATTATGTAGGTGCGGATGCTTTGGCAGCTGTAGGAGCCTGTGGTTCCATGAACTTTTTATTTTTTTCTTTAAGTTCCGGTCTGGCTATCGGTATTGGTATTATTGTGGCACAGTTTTTCGGTGCAGGTGACGAAAAGAATTTGCGTAACACCATTGCTAACTCCATTTATGTTTTAGCTGGTGCGGCAGTATTGGTAAGTCTGATTGGTATTATTTTCACACCGGCTATTTTGCGATTGTTGCAGACTCCGGATGCGATTATCGGGGACTCCATTACTTATATGAGAACCACCTGTGCAGGTATTATTTTTATCGCAACTTATAATGGTGTAGCTTCTCTACTGCGTGCACTGGGAGATTCCAAAACTCCGCTGTACTTTTTGATTTTGTCCAGTATCATTAATGTGGGATTGGATCTCACGTTTGTACTGGTGCTTAACTGGAGTGTATTAGGTGTGGCACTGGCTACCATTATTGCCCAGGCAGTTTCTGCTATCTGTTGTATTATATACGCATATAATAAGATAGAATATTTCAGACTTACCAGGGAGCAGATGAGACCCAATTCCCAGATTATTATTAATTCTATTAAGCTGGGTGTGCCTATTGCACTTCAGAATTCCATGATAGCAGTATCCTGTATGGTACTGCAGGGTGTGGTAAATACTTTTGGTGCTACCATTATGGCAAGCTATACCATCATCGGCAGAATTGAGCAGATTGTACAGCAGCCCTTCAGTTCACTGGGTACGGCGCTTACTACCTACAGCGGGCAAAATATGGGTGCCGGCAAGACAGACCGCGTAAAGAAAGGTTTCCGTCAGGCAACTTTGATGGTATTAATATTCAGCCTTTGCATGATTCCTATTGCATATATATTCGGTGAGCAGATTATCGGTATATTTGTAAAGGAGCCTGAAGTAATTGAAATTGGTATGCAGGCACTTAGAATTAACAGCTTGTGTTACTTTGGTCTGGGTATGATTTATGTTCCCCGCGCAGTGTTAAACGGTTGCGGAGATACAGGATTTGCCATGATAAACGGTATTACGGAAGTGGCATGCCGAGTACTGTATTCACAGATACTGACCAGGATTCCGATTTTGGGGTTTTGGGGAATCTGGCTTACCACAGGTGCTACATGGGTGACGACTGCCGTAGTTTGTGTCATTCGATACGTGAATGGTAACTGGCGCAGGAAATCTTTGGTAGAGCATAGTGAAGAACCGGTTTAAAGAAACTTTCGCTTTACTTTTGTGAAAAAAAGGCGTATATTATTGGTTAATAAAAGTTCATGCAATAAAACGTTGAAGAGAAGAGTAGTATGAGGACTATTCCCAGAGAGAATTGCCGCAGATAGCTGCGAGCTGAAAGCGATTTGTCTATGCCTTGTATGAAAACCGGCTCTGAGTGGCTTTAATACAGCCCGGTGGCTCCCGTTATGAGCAAATGAAGTGGTAGTCTTAGGACAGTGTATCTATACTGAGACTGCAACAAGGGTGGAACCGCGTTTATTACGTCCCTTGCAATAGCTATTTATTGCAAGGGACTTTTTGTATTTAAGGAGGATATGTAGATGAAGATTACGTTAAAAGATGGTTCTGTAAAAGAGTATGCAGAGAAAAAAAGTGTATATGAAATTGCACTGGATATCAGTGAAGGTCTGGCACGTGTAGCCTGCTGCGGTAAGGTGAATGACAAGGTAGTAGACCTGAGAGAGGAAATTGATTACGACTGCGAACTGAGCATTCTGACTGCAAATGATAAGGAAGGTCTGGCAACCATTCGCCATACCGCGTCCCATGTAATGGCAGAAGCTGTGAAGAGATTATTCCCGGATGCAAAGGTGACCATCGGTCCCAGTATTGATACCGGTTTTTATTACGATTTTGATCATGCTCCCTTTTCCAGAGAGGATTTGGATGCAATCGAAGCTGAGATGAAGAAGATTATCAAAGCAGGTGCAAAGCTTGAGAAGTTTACCATGCCCAGAGAAGAGGCTATCAAGTACATGGAAGAAAAGGGTGAGCCTTATAAGGTAGAGTTGATTCGTGACCTTCCCGAGGATGCTGTGATTTCCTTCTACAGCCAGGGAGACTTTGTAGACCTGTGTGCTGGTCCTCATCTGATGAGTACGAAAGGGATCAAGGCATTTAAACTGATTTCTTCATCAGGTGCCTACTGGAGAGGTAAGTCTGAGAATGCAATGTTGCAGCGTATTTACGGTACAGCATTTAATAAAAAAGAGGAGCTGGAGGAGTATCTGGCTTATCTGGAAAATATCAAAACCCGTGATCACAACCGTCTGGGTCGTGAGATGGAATTATTTACCACCGTGGATGTAATCGGTCAGGGTCTGCCCCTGCTGATGCCTAAAGGTGCGAAGATGATTCAGACCATGCAGCGCTGGATAGAGGATGAGGAAGAAAAGCGTGGTTATGTACGTACCAAGACGCCGCTTATGGCAAAGAGTGATTTGTACAGAATTTCCGGACACTGGGATCATTACAAAGACGGTATGTTTGTACTTGGAGATGAAGAGGTGGATAAGGAAGTATTTGCACTTCGTCCCATGACCTGTCCTTTCCAGTATTATGTATATAAGGCAAGCCAGAAGTCCTACAGAGATCTGCCTATTCGTTACGGTGAGACTTCTACACTGTTCCGTAATGAGGACTCCGGTGAGATGCACGGACTCACCCGTGTACGCCAGTTTACCATTTCCGAAGGACACTTAATTGTAAGACCGGACCAGATGGTAGAGGAGTTCAAAGGTTGTCTGGCACTGGCTAAATACTGTCTGGATACTTTGGGAGTAGGCGATGATGTAACTTATCGTCTGTCTAAGTGGGATCCCAATAACAAAGAAAAATATGTGGGTTCTGCAGAGGTGTGGGAAGAAACCCAGCAGAATATCCGTAATGTATTGAATGAACTGGGTATTCCTTTCTATGAGGGCGAAGGAGAGGCTGCTTTCTATGGTCCTAAGGTAGATATTCAGGCAAAGAATGTGTACGGCAAGGAAGATACCATGATTACCATTCAGTGGGATGCGGTTCTTGCAGAGCAGTTTGATATGTACTATATTGACCAGAATGGTGAAAAGGTGCGTCCTTACATCATCCACAGAACTTCCATGGGCTGCTATGAGAGAACATTGGCATGGCTGATTGAGAAGTATGAAGGCAAATTCCCTACTTGGCTGTGTCCTGAACAGGTACGTGTGCTTCCTATTTCTGAGAAGTACGCAGACTATGCAAAACAGGTAGAAGGTACTTTGAAAGACAACGGAATTCTTGCAACTGTAGATAACCGTTCTGAGAAGATTGGTTTCAAGATTCGTGAAGCAAGACTGAACAAGGTTCCTTATATGCTGGTAGTAGGTCAGAAGGAAGAGGAAGAAGGTCTGGTATCCGTAAGAAGCCGTTTTGCAGGTGACGAAGGTCAGCAGACCCTGGATAGGTTTATCGACCAGATTGCTAAAGAAATCAGGACAAAAGAAATTCGTAAAGAAGTTGAAAATTTGTCTGAAAAATAGTATAATATTTTAAAATATTGTATTTAATTTCAAATAATATTTTGATTTGCTGTTGGGCATACTGAATTTGCATTGATGATTTTGATGCAGAAGGAGGTTTGCTATGGCAGAGTTAAAATGTGGTGCAAAGAATTGCACTTATAATGAAGACAACTATTGTTGCAAGGGTGACATTATGGTTGGCGGTAAGCATGCAGATGATATGGATGATACCTGTTGTGAGAGCTTTATTCAGAGAAAGAACGATAAAATGACCAGTTCTATTTCTCATCCCAGTAAGGTAATCAGTATTGATTGTGAAGCCGAAAAATGTATGTACAACAAAAATTATAAGTGTGTGGCCGATCATGTAGACATTAGAGGTTGTAATGCATGTGACAGCAGAGAAACTGCATGTGCAACCTTTACAGAGAAGTAGTTAATATCAGAGCATATGCAAGTTCATACATGGAATTCTCCATGTATGGACTTGTGTTACAAAAGAAGATGCTTTGAAGCCCCGATTGCTTCACCGGATATGGGTGGAGTCCGGAAAGGAGCTGGCTATTGATGAAGAACAAAGGAGTTATCATATTTCATACCATATTTCTGGGTGTTGCCCTGATTATGCTCTTTAGCTGTATCGGATATGTAAATTACGTTAAGAATAACGGTTATACATACACAATGGGCAATTTCTCAACACAGTATGATTTGACTTTGGAGCGCGTAAAGGAGTGGGGCGAAGGTGCCCATGGTTATGTGCATGGTATGCAGTATGACGGAGTTGTTTATAATCATACGGATGAAAAACTGACTGATTGGGAGATCAGAATACAATTTATCGAAGGCTGTAATGTGGACAGTTATTGGAATGGTAGCGTTACATACGAAAATGATTTGATGGTGTTAAAATGCCATGATTATAATAAATTTGTGGATCCGCATAACAGTCAGCCCTTTGGATTTGTGCTTCATGCGGATGACTTGGACAATGTAATCTCCTGTTCAGTTACGTTCCATAAGCCGATTTATCTTACAGATTTCTGGCAATTCTGGGCGTCACTGGTAATGTTATTCATTATAATTATCGTTGATATCACTTTGCTGTTTGTGTATTTTAGAAATCGTGAGATGATTGCAAGGCAGAAGATTGCACAGGATATTATTTCTCAGAGCTTCACCACCTTTGCGAACATCATTGATGCGAAGGATCCCTATACCAAGGGTCATTCCCTACGAGTGGCAATATATGCCCGTGAAATTGCAAAGAAGATGGGACTTTCTGAGCATGAGCAGGAGCAAATCTTCATGGTTGGCAGTGTACATGATATCGGTAAGGTTGGTGTGCCGAATACAATTTTACAGAAAAAGGGCAAACTGACTCCTGAAGAGCGAGAGGAAATGAAACTGCATGTAAATATGGGTGCAGACATGTTGAGAGATTTTACAGCCATCAAGGATATTCAGGAAGGTGCCAGATATCATCATGAATGGTATGACGGCAGTGGTTACAGCCAGGGACTAAAGGGAGAAGAGATTCCTCTGTTTGCCAGAATTGTGGGGATAGCTGACGCTTTTGATGCTATGAGCAGCACCAGATGTTACAGACCAAGGCTCGACATAGAAGTAGTTGTTGATGAACTGAAGCGTTGCAGCGGAACCCAGTTTGACCCTGAGATAGTGAAGGTTCTGCTGGTACTTATCGAAGAGGGAGTAGCGCCGATTCGGTTGCCCGGAGATGAGGACTAATATTTTGATATAAATTATTTGATAAAGATGTTGACACACAGCAAGATATATGTTAGTATAATTGCTGTGTGTAAGCACGTTAATAGAAATGTAGCAAGCAGAGTATCCACTCTCACCTTACGACAATTGCGTTAGTAAGTGTTCAAATTTTTCTATCACTGGCTTTATGGACGGTGTATGTAGAATGTGATTTAGTGGATAGTTATGCTATCCACTTTTTTTATGGAGGGTAAAACCATTAGCGATTATATCATTAACGAACAGATTAAAGACAAAGAAGTGCGTGTAATCGGTGAAAACGGCGAGCAGCTCGGCGTTATGTCCACCAGAGATGCACTGAAGCTGGCAGAGGATGCGGAGCTTGATTTGGTAAAGGTAGCACCTACCGCAAAGCCTCCCGTATGCAGAATTGTTGATTATGGCAAGTTCAAGTATGAACAGCTCAGAAAAGAGAAGGAAGCTAAGAAAAAGCAGAAGGTTATCGAAGTGAAAGAGATTCGTCTTTCTCCCAATATCGATACCAATGACTTAAATACCAAGGTGAATGCTGCAAGAAAGTTCTTAACCAAGGGTGATAAAGTAAAGATTACTCTTCGTTTCCGTGGTCGTGAAATGGCTCACATGAATAACAGCAAACATATTTTGGATGATTTTGCAGAGAGTCTTAAAGATATAGCAGTAATAGAAAAGGCCCCCAAGGTTGAGGGTAGAAGTATGACAATGTTTTTAACTGAGAAGCGTTAGTGCACACAGTTAGAATAGATTAATGAAATTTAGGAGGAATTCGTTATGCCCAAAATGAAGACAAGCAGAGCGGCAGCTAAGCGTTTTAAAGCAACAGGAACAGGTAAATTAAAGAGAAGCAAAGCTTATAAGAGCCATATCTTAACCAAGAAATCTACTAAGAGAAAACGTAATCTTAGAAAAGCTGCAATGACTGATGCAACCAATGTTAAGAATATGAAGAAGATTTTACCTTATTTATAATTAGGTTAGGAGGAAAGTAGACAATGGCAAGAATTAAAGGTGGCTTAAATGCTAAAAAGAGACATAATAGAGTATTGAAGCTTGCAAAGGGTTACAGAGGTGCCAGAAGCAAGCAGTATAGAATTGCAAAGCAGTCCGTAATGAGAGCATTAACCAGCTCTTACGCAGGCAGAAAAGAGAGAAAGCGTCAGTTCAGACAGCTGTGGATCGCTCGTATCAACGCAGCAGCAAGACTGAATGGTTTATCTTACAGCAAGTTTATGTATGGTCTGAAGTTAGCAGGTATCGAAATGAACAGAAAGATGTTAGCTGAGATGGCTGTTAATGATGCTGATGGTTTCAAGACCTTAGCAGAGCTTGCAAAGAGCAAATTAGCATAATA
>JAZODQ010000100.1:0-31901 GCA_045597105.1 Acetatifactor sp. | reverse complement strand
ACAGAAAATTTTGGATGTATCTTTAGAATTGTTTTCCCAAAAGGGATATTCGGCAGTTTCGATTAGAGATATTTGCAAATATGTAGAGATTAAAGAAAGTTCTGTTTACTATCATTTTGAAAATAAGCAGAGTATTTTTGATGAGTTATTGAACAAGTTTGCTGAAATTGCTAAAGGTATGATGCTTCGGCTTGAAAAGGGGCTTACAGACGGACAGAATTCTTTTTCGGATGGTTTTAACACCGTTGCTAATTGCTTTTTTGAGCAATATCTTATGGATGATTTCTGCAATAAAGTTATGCGAATCATGCTCATTGAGCAGTTTAATAATGATGATGTACGTAAACTGTATCAGCACTGGATTATGGATGAGCCTCTTAATTTTCAAAGAAAAATCTTTTCTGCTTTGATGAGTGTGGGCATGATTACAAATTGTGACAGTGAGTATCTTGCAGTAAAATATTACGCTCCAATTCATTTCTATGCACAGAAATGGTTGTTCAGCGGAGAATTAACTGAAGAAAACAAAGAGTCATTTCGTACAGATACATATAAACACATGCAGATGTTTTTTAGGGAAATAGGAGGTTACAATGGCTAATAACATTATTATCACAGGAGCAAATCAAGGTATCGGCTATTATATGGCGGAAAAGTTACTTGCAGAAGGAAATAGGGTATCGGTTTTAGATATTGAAACGGACAATCTTGAAAAGCTTAAAAAGCAATACGATAGCCTTATTTTTTTTAAGGTGGATTTGAGAAATAATGATGCGGTAAAAGAGGTAGTTGACAAGGCAGTTGTAGAATTTGGTACGATTGATATTGCTGTTCATAATGCCTGCAAATGTACCTTTGAAAGTGAAAAGGAAACAGATTTTGATACATATAAGGACGTTTTCGAAGTTAATTATTTCGGTGCATTACGTTTGGTAAAATGCGTTATTCCATATATGACATCACAGAAAAAAGGACGTGTGATTTTTACAGGTTCAGGTGTGGGTGTGACGGGATTTGTAAATATTTCGCCGTACAGTTCTACAAAAGGAGCATTGGAAGCATTAGCAAAATGTTTGAGAATTGAGTACGCAAAGGATAACATTACGTTTCATATCATGCATCCTCCGCTTACCAGAACAAAATCCTCTTCACCTCTTCCGGTTCCTGATGAATTCAAGGCATTGCCTGAAAAGGTCGGTTACGGACTTGCAAAGCATATAAATTCAAAAAGATTTATTATATGTCACAGCCTTAGCCAGAAAATACAAACCCTCGGTTGTTATTTGTTTCCAACAAAAATGGGTGATTTGCTTTCAAAGTTGACAGCAAATTCTACTGAAACATCAGAGTCCTTGTGATTGGGATATGTGGACTAAATTTTCAGTTTTATGTAGAAGATAAGAAATGCCGCAGATACGCTCTGCGGCATTTAATATGTTTTGTTTATTTTGATTCTAATAAGTGTTCCAATTGTGCAATTTCGTTCTTGGCCCATAGTATGTCATTATCGTCTTCTGTAACCTTATACTCCGAAAGCAAGGCTTCGATAATAAGTTCCCATTCTTTTTTTGCTTCTCCAAAACGTCCCAGTTTTTTATACAAAAACGCTAATGAGTACATCATATCCATCTTATGCGGTGCTGTTTGTGCTTCGTATGCATTATTGAAGCATTCAATGGCTTTCTCATATTCATTGATGCGGTTAAAACGCTCGCCCACTTCATACTGGCCCAGCCAGTTTTCTTTTGGGATGGTATGCCAGATTTGTTTTGCGGTCTGGTCCTTTCCCTGTGCAAGTGCAATATCTCCGAGAAGCACTTCCTTCATATACTTATTTTCACCTTCAAACCGAACCGCATCAAGCAGTTCCTCCGCTCTTTGAAAATACTTTTTGCTAATCATTTCTTCGATCAGCATTCGGTATAATTCGAAATTTTGCGGATATTTTTTTGCATAAGGCTCACATACTCGGATGAACCAGTCATTATCGCTATGGTGTTTGTACTCACTGCCGCCACATACACCGCGATATAAGGAGTAAATCTCTGTATCCAATGGACTGAGCGCCATTGCACTTTCCAACATCCGTCTGGCTGCCAGCAAATCCGTATTCGTCTTTGTTAAATATACCTTGGCATAGCGCTTCATGGCATCTACATCTTCCGGATTTTCTCGTAAAATTCCGTCTAAAATGCGCTTGGCATAGGAATAATTCTGATCTGTCATGGCTTCCCGCTGTAACATGGTATCAATCCGATCTAACTCATCCTTGTGATTGATGGAAAACAATTCATCGATTCTGACACCGAAGAAAGCTGCCAGTTTGGGTAACAGCGTAATGTCCGGTAATGTGGTGCCCGTTTCCCATTTGCTTACTGCTTGAAAGGAGATTCCTAAATACGCTGCCAATTCGTCTTGTGTGATTGAGTGTTCTATACGCAACCGCTTTATGACACTTCCTAAATTTAAATTCATAGTTGAAATCCTCCGTAATAATTCTATCAGCTGATGGTTGTATCATAGCGTACCTTCTACGGAATTACAATAACTGTATATTTTAGGGAGTTCAACCGGCAGGTGAGTTCGCATCAATGTGTTACCTAAAAATGTCTCCTTGTTTATTTACTACAGTTTCTTGTCTATAAGGTTAAGATGAATGCACTTGGTAAGATGGTTGAAGAACAGAAGAGTGTAGGTGCATCATAAAATGTTTGAGTTTCCGTACTTTTAATATTGGGGGTGGAATATATAGTTGAATTACTGTATAATTACATCAGTAAACTTGATACACAGAGTTTTCTCTGTTCGGTAAAGAGTTACGGAGAGTCTTATCATAAATAAATGAAATAGGGGATAGTATATGTTATTCACTTTTAATGTAGAGCTGACTGAAAAGGACCATTATGAGTTTTGTGAATTTATGCATATTAGATCTTTTTATGGCAAAAGATTTATTAGGTTTTATAGAATTGTATTCAGTGTGGTGGTTGTACTAGGCATTATTGTTTTGTTCTTATTATGTGGTTTTACAAAACAAACAATTAATGAAGCAAAAATTTATTGTGAGGCACTTATCTTATTTCAAATTATATTTATTCCTATTATGAAAATCATTCTAAAGTCTCAAATGAAGAGAATAAAGAAGTTGGGAAAATTGCCATATTCTCCTTTTTCTGTGATGGAATTTTTTGAGAATTGTTTTATAGAGACATTACCTGAGGAAAAAATTGAGCGTAGCTATTCTACCATAGAAAGGATCAGTATTGTTGAAGAGAAGATGATTTATATACATCTTAACAGTTCGATGGCTAATTTAATACCAATTAGGGTATTTGAAAATCCAATGCAGAAGGAGAAGTTTATTCAGTTCTTAAAGACTAAATGCTGTAACATTGATTGGTATAGAGAGTAAGCACTATATTGGAGGTATAATAAAAAATTGTGACAAGGGAGAATGAGTATGTATCATAAAAACCGATTATTTAAGTGGAAACATCCCTATGATACGGAGGGAAGTAATGAAGTGTTTCTCAAGGCTATGCGTGAGAACTGTCGCTTTCAGTATGAAAACTGTCCGGACTATGCACGTATCTTGCGTGAAAAGAACTTTCATCCGGATGATTTAAAGGAGTATGCTGACATTGCAAAAGTACCGTTTATTCCCACGTTGTACTTCAAACAGCATGCTCTTTTTTCTATGCCTTCCGGGCGGATGCTTGCCAAGGTTACCTCCAGTGGTACAAGTGGCAAAAAATCAAGAATGGGCTTCAATGCGGCTTCTTTATATCGTGGACTTCGTATGGTACTTACGGTAGGTAAATATCATGGGCTTTTTTCTTTAAAGCCCTCACATTACCTGATTTTTGGTTATGAACCCAATCGTAATAATCAGGTTGTTTTTTCCAAAACAGCATATGGTTTTACCTTTTTTGCGCCTGCACTCAGTCGGGCTTATGCACTGCGGTATACCAAGTCCGGTTATCGGACGGATCTGGAGCATTTAAAGGAATGTATGATAAAATATAGCAAGTCCAAATTCCCGGTGCGTACCATCGGTTTTCCGGCGTATACTTATTTCCTTCTGAAGCAGATGAAGGAAGAGGGAATAAAAGTGAAGTTACCTAGGGGTTCTGTACTCACGCTTGGGGGCGGGTGGAAGGAATTCTATGCACAGCAGGTGTCTAAGGCAGACTTTTATACGTTGGCTGAAGAGGTACTGGGGATTGATGAGCAGCATATTTTTGAATTTTTTGGTGCGGCGGAACATCCCATACTGTACACAGATTGTCGCTGTCATCATTTTCATGTGCCGGTGTACAGCCGGGTGCTGATACGGGATGTAGACAGTCTGGAACCGTTGGCAAATGGTCAGGTTGGATTGATTAATTTATTAACACCTATGACAGACAGTGTGCCCATACTCAGTATCATGACCGACGATTTGGGGATTTTGCATGAAGAACAATGTCCATGCGGTGAATCGGCGCCATGGCTGGAAATCTTGGGACGTGTAGGTATTAAGGATATTATTACCTGTGCGGCAGGTGCAGGTGAACTGTTAAAGGAAGAGCAGTAAGGAACACTGGAAAATATAATAAGTAACGATATATTTAAATTGTATGAAGCAGAAGATTAAAGTGAGGGATAAATCATGATTTTGGCACATGGTGAAATCATTGAAACCAATATAGAAAGTAAATTTCTGGATGGCTTATATGAGGAGTGTGTACAAACACTGCAAAGAGCCAATCCGGTTACTCCGGAAAAGGTAATTAATGCCTGTGATGTGCTGTATCAAAGAGCAATAAACGGTGAATATGATGAATTGATATTGCCGCTCCTTAAGATGTCGGATATTTCCTATGACAGGTTCCGGCAGATGGCAAGACTCTTTTCCAAAGAGGAGCTGGAGTATAAGTGCAGGATTGAGTTTGGTGATACCTATGGGGGAATGGAACCCTTGAAAAACGGTACTTTAAGGAAACGCTATCCTCTTGGTATCCTGTTTCATATTGCGGCAGGCAATGTGGATGGTTTACCTGCTTATAGTGTGATAGAAGGATTACTGGCAGGTAATATGAATCTGCTTAAGCTTCCCGGAGGGGATAATGGTGTATCTGTGCGTCTTTTGTGGGAGTTGATTCAGGTAGAGCCGGATTTAAAGGATTACATATATGTGTTTGATGTGCCCTCTACGGATACGGAGACTCTACAGCGTTTTGCTACGCTGGCAGATGGTATTGTAGTCTGGGGAGGAGATGAAGCAGTGAGGGCTGCCAGAAGTATGTCTGGTCCGGAAACACGTATTATTGCCTGGGGACATAAGCTTTCTTTTGCCTATGTAACACCTAAGGTCACCGATGAGGACTTATATCAGCTGGCATTACATATCTGTAATACCAACCAGGTGCTTTGTTCTTCCTGTCAGGGTATTTTTGTGGATACGGAGGATGTGGCTTATTTGGAGGCATTCGGAGCACGGTTTTTCGAACTGTTAAAGCGTGCCAATGCACAGACGGGTAAGGCAGACATTGGAATGCGTGGCAAAAATACCATACGCTTGTACAGCGATATGCTGGAAGCAGAGGCAGACAGAACGGTTTACAATCAGGATGGTGTCAGCGTTGTGATAAAGAAGGATCAGGAACTGGAATTGTCTTATTTATTCCGTAATGTATGGGTGAAAGCCCTGCCTCGTAAACAGATGTTAAAGTCACTAAAAAAACATAAAAACCATTTGCAGACCAGTGGACTGTTATGCGGCCCGGAGGAAAAAGAAGAACTTGCTACACTTCTTGCCAGAGCGGGTATTGTGCGTATTACAGGAAGTGATATGTCCAGAACCATTCCCGGAGAGGCCCATGACGGGACCTATCCCTTGAGGGAGTACAGCAGAATTGTGGAGGTGGATGTGTCCTTATGATTTTGATGCAATTTTTCAGCTCGCAATGATAAGGTGTATATTCCCGGATAAAAGACATATATTGTAGAGTATATTATTTTTCTTGCCTGAAATCACTGTTTTGTTCTTAAATTTCAGGGAAGAATCATCTATGGAGATAGGAATGGAAATATATGTTGTAACACAGGGAGACAGCGTAAACAGTATTGCTGCGTCCTATGGAATCGATGTGAATACTCTTATATATGACAATCAATTGACATATCCTTATGAGCTTGTCCCCGGACAGGCTCTTTTTATTGGAATCGGAGAAAGGATGGCGGCCAGGACTATAGCAGTCAGTGGGTATGCCTATCCCTTTATCAGTGAATGGGTGCTGGAGCAGACTCTGCCTTATTTATCGGAACTACCAATATTTTCTTATGGTTTTACTACTGCAGGAGAATTAATACCGCCCTTATGGGATGACGAATGGATGATTGCCCTGGCACAGCAGTATAGCGTACAGCCCATTCTTACCATGACACCCTTTGGACCGGACGGACAGTTTAACAATCAGCTGATTTCCGGTGTAATTAATAATCAACAGAATACCGATAATCTGATTCAAAACATGCTACAGCTAATGTATGCAAAAGGATATGTGGGGGTGGATATTGATTTTGAATTCATATTTGCAGCGGATAGGGATGCTTTTACGGCCTTTGTACAGCAAGTGGCAGATACCATGCGCGCTAATGGCTTTCACACCTCTGTGGCACTTGCACCCAAAAATTCAGCAAACCAAAGAGGACTTTTATATGAAGGCAAGGATTATCGTGCCTTGGGGGAGGCGGCGGATCATTTATTGCTGATGACTTATGAATGGGGCTATACCTATGGGCCACCCATGGCGGTAGCTCCTATCAATCAGGTACGTCGTGTGGTGGAATATGCTGTGACGGAGATACCGAGGGAAAAGCTGGATTTAGGGATTCCCAATTACGGATATGATTGGACATTACCATTTGAGCGTGGCATCAGCAGGGCGCGTACTTTAGGAAATGTAGAGGCAATGCGACTGGCTGTCAGATACGGAGCAGAGATACAGTTTGATGAGCAGGCACAGAGTCCTTTTTTTCGGTATGTGGATAATAATACCGGACTGGAGCATGAGGTCTGGTTTGAGGATGTACGCAGCATGCAGGCGAAGTTTGAACTACTACGGGAGTATGGGCTTCGGGGATGCGGATATTGGCAGATCATGCAGTGGTTTCGGGCCAATTGGCTTCTTTTATATCAGAATTTTTATATTCAAAAGTGAAAGACTATGTGGTAGAATGAAACATAGAAAATATAGCAAAATTTGAAGAATTGCTAGTGGGAAACATGGGAGGTATAAAGTATGAGAATGTATGACATCATCAAAAAGAAAAGAGACGGCGGTGTACTGACCAGAGAAGAAATTAACTTCTTTATAGCCGGTTATACCAAAGGGGATATTCCGGATTACCAGGCATCGGCACTGATGATGGCTATATATTTTCAGGGGATGAATGATGAAGAGACTTATTATCTTACTATGTCCATGACAGAAAGTGGCGAAATGCTGGATTTGTCCTCTATAAAAGGAATTAAGGTGGATAAACACAGTACAGGCGGTGTAGGAGATAAGACTTCGCTGGCATTAACGCCCATGGTAGCTGCCTGCGGCCTTTGTGTGGCAAAAATGAGCGGAAGAGGGCTTGGACATACAGGCGGAACCATTGATAAGTTGGAGAGCTTTGCGGGCTTTTCTACAGAAATTTCCACGGATGATTTTATAAAAAATGTGAATACAATCGGTGTGTCCATCATGGGACAGACTGCAGACTTGGCACCTGCTGACAAAAAGTTATATGCACTGCGAGATGTAACCGCTACAGTAGATAATATGTCGCTGATAGCCAGTTCCATTATGAGTAAGAAACTGGCGGCAGGGGCGGATGCCATCGTACTGGATGTAAAGACCGGAAGCGGTGCTTTTATGAAGGCACTTCCCGATTCTGTTTTGCTTGCAGAAAAGATGGTGGATATCGGCAAAAAGGCGGGCAGAAATACCATCGCTGTAGTGTCTGATATGGATCAGCCCCTTGGTTATGCAGTGGGTAATGCCCTTGAGGTGAAAGAGGCTATCGACACATTGAGAGGGGAAGGACCTGAAGACTTCACTAAGTTATGTATGGAACTTGGCAGCCAGATGCTGATTGCAGGACAGGTGGCAGCGGACAAAGAACAGGCACTGGCAATGCTGCAGGAGGTTATTGAAAATGGCAAAGCACTGGATAAACTGGCTGCATTTGTGGAGGCCCAGGGTGGTGATGCTGCATGGGTATATCATCCTGAATATTTGAAACTTGCAGAACATCAGATTCCGGTAACAGCACCGACAGAAGGGTATATTTCACGCATTACCTGTGATGAAGTGGGTATCTGTTCCCTGATGATGGGTGGTGGCAGAGAGACCAAAGAGTCGGAAATCGATTTGTCTGTAGGGCTTGTTTTAGAGAAAAAGATAGGGGACTATGTGAAACAGTGGGAGACGCTTGCTGTATTATACTTGAACGATTTGTCTAAGCAGGAAGCAGTTGAGAAAAGATTGCTTGAAGCATATTGTATTACCAACGAAAAGCCTGAAAAGCAGGTATTGATTAAGCAGGTGATTCAATAAGTGAAGTGAGGCTGTTGATTTAAACAGGTATAATTTCGCCTTTTACATCATACATTACAGTATGAAAAAGAGAAAGAAACCAGCTATCATTACAAAAGAAGAATTGATTAACCGCTTGAATTTCCCTTTGGATGTATGTACGGGTGCTTTGAATGTATCCTTAACCGGCAACAAGGAGGCATGGGTAGAGAATTATAAGGGCATTCTGGAATATTCTGAAGAAAAGATACTGTTGCAGGGCAAAAACTGTATGCTGTGCATTGAGGGATGTCGCTTGTCCATTGATTATTATACAGATACGGATATGAAAATCTGTGGTTTGATTTTAACTGTGAAATATTTATAAGGCATGTTAAAGGAGTCAATTCTTTGATTAATATATTGAGTTACATAAAAGGTGCCCTGAGAATCAAAATATTAGGGACATCACCGGAAAGATTTATCAATTTGTGCAGCAAAAACGATATATTGCTGTGGAAAATTGTTCAGGTGTATGATGTATATTATATGAACATCAGTCTGCAAAATATTTATGCAATCAAACCATTACTACGCAAAACAGGGACAAAGGTAATCATATTGAAAAGATATGGATTACCTTTTTTTATGTCTGCTTTAAAGAAGCGCAAAGTTTTTGTGTTCAGTTTGATTTTATGTATCTTTTTTTGGATGGGAACGACTCAGTTTATCTGGAAAATTGAATTTCAGGGAAATTACAGAGTCACGGAAGATATGCTATTAAAAGCCTTGGAAATCCAGGGAATCCATGAGGGAAGCTTTAAGCCGAAGGTAGACCTGCTTGAGGCAAATGAGGCCGTAAGAGAGTATTTTGATGACATTACCTGGGTAGGTATGGGTTTTGATGGTACGGTGCTTCATGTCAATGTAAAAGAAAAAAAGCAGGAGATTGCCGGAGAAGATATTATCATACAAAATTATAAAGATAAAATGGTACATGACGGAGAAGAAAATCAAATTCCGGGTAATCAGATTGTATCCCCTGTTGATGGTACGATCGTATCCATTATCGTCAGGTCCGGTACACCACAGGTGAAAAAGGGAGATACGGTGACCGTTAACCAGGTACTTGTGGAAGGTCCGGTGCCCATATCTAATGAGGATGGTACTGTGAGAGAATATATCAATACAATACCGGATGCGGACATCTTAATAGAACATACCATTGAACAGCGATTTACATTGCCGTTTACTTATGTTGATAAGATTTACACAGGAAGAGTCAAAGAGCAGAAATATTTGTTTTTCAACGAAAAAAGGCTGCAGCTACCTAAGGGAACTCCTTTTGCCCAATGGGATGAAGTGTCTCGGGAGAAGTTTGTATCCCTGCATCTGGGAAGTCCTGTAAAGTTGGGATATGGCACCAATTTGTTTCGGGAATATCAAAAAGTGGAGTTTGAATATACCTTGGAACAGGCAAATGAGATTTTAAACAAAGAATTGGAACAATTTATGCAAAGTTTAAGTGAAAAAGGGGTACAAATAATCAAAAAAAATGGTAAAATAGATACTGATAGCAATCAGTGGACACTAAATGTACAGCTGCTGGTACAGGAGTACACGGAAAGGCATGGGGAATAAAGGATGTTTTCTGAAAAATTAGAGCTGTCGATGGAACACATGCAGAAGATATTCGGTATGCATGATGCGTATATCAAAAAGATAGAAAAGGAACTGGCGGTACAGATTACCGACCGGAACGGCAGTCTGCAAATACAGGGTGAAGAAGCAAACGTAAAAAGGGCTGGTCGTATTATTAAAGAATTAAATACGATTTCCACCAGAGGAAATGATATAGAGGAGCAGAATGTGGATTACGCAATTACAATGGGCATGGAAGATGCAGAAGAAGTATTAACTGAAATAGATGGTGATTTGATTTGTCATACCACATCGGGGAAACCGATCAAACCCAAGACCCTTGGTCAAAAGGCATATGTGGATGCAATCCGGAAAAATATGATAGTATTTGGTCTGGGCCCTGCCGGAACAGGTAAAACCTACCTGGCTATGGCTATGGCGATTACAGCATTTAAGAACGAAGAGGTCAGCAGAATCATTCTGACCAGACCGGCTATTGAAGCCGGTGAAAAACTGGGCTTTTTGCCGGGTGATTTACAGAGTAAAGTAGATCCCTATCTGCGCCCTTTGTATGATGCTTTGTACCAGATTATGGGTGCTGAAAGCTTCACCAAAAATATGGAAAAGGGTTTGATAGAAGTGGCACCTCTTGCATATATGCGTGGTCGTACTTTGGATAATGCATATATTATCCTGGATGAAGCACAGAATACCACTCCGGCTCAGATGAAGATGTTCCTGACCAGAATCGGTTTCGGTTCTAAGGTGGTGGTGACAGGCGATTCCACCCAGAAGGATTTGCCTGTAGGGACACAGTCCGGTTTAGATGTGGCAACCAAGGTGCTTTCTAAGATTGATGATATTGCTTTTTGCAAGCTTACAAGTAAGGATGTTGTAAGACATCCTCTCGTACAGAAAATTGTAAAAGCATATGATGATTTTGAAAACAAAGAAAAAAACAGAAGCAGGGAAAGAAATGGCAGAAAGAAAGCTTAGTAAGGCAAAAATCATTATATTGGGTGAAATCATAAGCATTCTGCTGGCAACAGGACTTACAGCTCTATTGTCTCTGTATTTTCAGGTAAAAACGGACAAGCTGGTATCCAATTGCTTCATTATGTTGCTTGCATTTATGGCAGCCTGTTTTCAGATACGTAGAGATTTTGCGGAAGGCAGAACCGATTATGATAATGCAGAGCATCCCATTCGTTTTTTTGTTTGCCTGTTATGCAGTCTTATGGTAGCGGGAATTTCCTGCTTTTTGCCGGTGGGCGGTTGGCCCTTTGTTTTTGTTTTTGTAATGCTGACCATTTTCAGCAATGTGAGAACCGGTATACTGGTATCCATGGTACTACTTACAATGACGGTGATGCTGACCGGAGAAGCAGAGAGTGGTTATCTGATATATACAGTAAGCGGAATATTTTCAGCAAGCCTGTTTAAGCATATAGATGATAAATTTGATATGCTTCAGGCAGTGGTTTTGTCCATGATAAGTCTTTTGTTTTGTGAGATTTGTTGCGGAATTTTGCTGGCCAATGTAAGACCGAACTTAGAGACTTTTGTGATTCCGGCTACAAATATTATAGTAACAGTGTTGCTTCTGCTTGGTATATTAAAGTATTTTTACTCAAAAGTACTGTATCGATATCGGTTAAAATATTTGCTACTCAATGATACGGAAAATCCTGTTATACAGAATTTAAAAACGGATAATAAAGAGAAATACATGGAATGTGTTCATGTGGCACATTTTTGTGAAAATATCGCAGCAAAATTGAGTTTAGATGTGGAAGCAATAAAAGCACTGTCTTATTACAGGGTAATTTCCGGCGAGAAACTGGAGGAGATGCTTGCAAATGAGCAGTTTCCGCCTGTGGCAGCCCAAATGCTATTGGAATATAAACAGAATAAAAGGTTTACCGGTAAAGAAACAACCGTACTTATCGTAACGGAAGTGTTGATACAACAGGCTTTTTCTTACATAAAAGCCGGAAGGAAAAAAGAATTTGTAAATGCAATAGATGAGATAATTGATCCGTTGTTTTTTGATGAACGATTGAAGGGAAGTCATTTGAGTCTTTATGAGTTCCATCAGATGAAACAGATTTTTAAGGAGGAACAGCTGTATTATGACTTTTTACATTGAGAATGAAACAGAGGAACTATTTCCTTTTGATGTAGAGGAACTGGTAGAGCAGGTGGCAGGACAGGTGCTTGATACAGAGAGTTGTCCTTACGAGGTGCAACTGAATGTGCTTATTACAGACAATGCAGGTATTCGTGAATATAACAGACAATTTAGGGATATTGATAAAGAGACCGATGTGTTATCTTTTCCGAATATTGATTTTGAAAGTCCGGCTGTTTTTGAAATAGAAGAAGACAGAGAGGCTGATTATTTTGATCCTGACAGCGGAGAATTGATTCTGGGAGATATCATTCTCTCTGTGGACAGAGTAAAGGAACAGGCAGAAAGTTATGGGCACAGTTTAAAGCGAGAGTTTGCTTTTTTGGTGGCACATAGTCTTTTACATTTGTGTGGATATGATCATATGGAGGAAGCAGATGCGGCTATAATGGAAACAAAGCAGGAGGCCGCATTACAAGCGCTGGGAATCACCAGAGATAATTAGGGAGAGTTAACGAATGAGAAGTGTTGAAGTCAAAAGAAGACAGATGCAGATGCTGTCCTGTGCATTTGCAATTGTTGTGATGTGGATTTTAGGTAAGCATTTGAACAATATAGGATTGGTTCTTTTGGCCATTGCTATTGAATGCAGCGCCTTTTTTATAGTAATATGCAGCGAGCAACTTTCAGACGGACTTGGCAAACTGCTTCGAAGCAGGCAGGCCAAACGTCAATATCGTAATGTAAACTCAATTCGCAGAAATATTGGTATTGTTCAGAGTATTGCAGGTTTATGTGGCAGCCTGCTGTTATGTCTGTTAGCCAAGCCCATAAGTTCAGGACTCTTTCATATGGAGTATATATTTTATCCTGTGCTTATTATATCTCCGCTTGTTTTTTTGCGGGTAATGGTACATTTATTTCTGGGATATTTCCAGGGAGAAGGCAACGAACTGCCTGCCGCAGCTGCCTCGTTTGTAAGACAGATACTGATATTATTACTTGGTTTAACCTTGTGCGGTAAGTATACGGAAAAGGGTATTCAGGTCAGTGAGCTGCTTAAGCAGGATACTTATAAATATGTATATGGTGCAATGGGAGTATCCCTTGCGATTGTTCTGGCGGAATTTATTATACTGGTATTACTGATTACCTTATTTTTTCTTTTAAAAAGAGGCACTAAGGAAAGAAATGCTGATAGCCTGAAAACGGTTGACAGTACAAAAAATATATTCCGGGTTATATATATAAACCGTCTAAGTACCACTTTCCTTGGTCTATTAAAAAGATTGCCTTTTTGGGTTTGTCTGTTAGCTGCAGGTATCAGTGTGGCAAAGGGAAGTTTTACCATAGAGGCATTCGGATTGTTTTGGGTAAAATATTTGGGATTAATCGGTATACTTGCTTTTGTAATGTTAATTGGTGTTCTGCCGCTTCAGGCCCGTGCGGTCCAGACCATAAAGAATGAAGGACCAAGATACGCCTCACAGGCGTTTAACAGAGCAATGTTATATATTACATCCGTTGTAGTGTTTGCAGCAGTCTATTTAACGGTGATGCGGGAACAGATTGCAAAGCTTTTAAGTAATAACGGTGTAGCTGCATTAAGTGACTATTTCAGAAATGGTGCGTTGTTGCTTGTTTTTGTTGTACTAACATATTATTTTACGCATATGTTATATATGTTGGGACAGCGTATTGTTCTTATAATCATATTTGTCCTGACAGGTGTGATTTCCTCTGCCATGATGCTTGTATCTGCTGTAAATGGTACACTGAGTATTGGTACCGTTGGAATAAGTCTGCTGTTATATGCGGCATTGCTGTGTATTGCAACCGGTTTTTTTGCCTGCAGAATGTTTCGGGTAGGGCTTGAGCTTCTCATTCCATTAATGGCATGCATATTAATTGCATGTGTGGCAGGATTGTTACAGATGGGATTGAACGCGTTATTTGCTCCGCATTTAGGTGCGCTGGTAACACTCCTTGTAGTGTTTATACTGACTTTTATACCTTTTGTGTTGGGACTTTTATTTTTACGTGTGTTCAGGGAAGGTGATTTTGAAAACTTGCCTGGTGGACGTATTTTATTGGCACTGGGACAAATGCTTCATTTGTATTAGTGTATAAATTGCATATTTTTGGCTGATACTCTTAGCAAAAACACAGGAGATGATGTTGTGAAGATTGTTAAGAGTATCATTTTATTTTTGTTTCTGTCCGTTTTGCTGGTGGGCGCAGGTGTGGTGCTGGGCATTAAACTTAATGACAGTTATTATGGTAAGGAGGATAATATTCCTCTTACTGAACTGGCGGAAACATGCGAAAATACAAATATGTCAAATGAAGAGGAAGCGTCAGAACTGCATCATATAGCTGTTTTGGGGGATAGCCAGAAAATCAATGCGGATACAGTATTGGTGGTTATGGAAAAGGATGTTTTGCAAAATACTATTGTGGAAACAGAACGGGATTTTCCTGCCAAATACCTTGGAATGAACCGTCAGAACTTTGAATCAGCTATGGAGGTTTATGAAAAAGCACCTCCTTTAAAGGAGAAAGAGCGCGGTTTTGTAGGTTTGGAGATACAGTCTTTTTCAGAGGAAAAAGTTGTACTTCAGATGAATTACGAATATGTGCAACCCGGAAGCATTTTTTATTTGGGTGTGCTGAATCATGAGGTTGTGGTCTTTTTGGAAGACATGGAGACGATTTATATCAGCACAGGGATTCCGTTAAACAGTTTGCCCATAGAGCTACAGATGGAGATTATCGGGTTAAAAGCAATAGAAAATGAAGAGAGCCTTTATGGCTTTTTGGAGAATTATTCCAGTTAGGAGATACGAATGAATCAAATTGCAGTAATAGGTGGCGGTGCTGCCGGTATGATGGCAGCAATAACAGCGGCAGGACTTGGCGCAGCTGTAACCATATATGAAAGTAAGGACCGGTTAGGTAAGAAAATTTTGGCTACAGGGAACGGAAAGTGTAATCTGGGCAATTTGCAGATGTCTGTAGAGGAATATTATACTGAGTATCCTGCGTTATTAGGTAAAAGTTTGGAACGTTTTGGCACGGAAGAAACGGTACAATTCTTTAACAGTCTGGGGCTTTTGCTCAAAGAAAAGAACGGATATCTGTATCCATTGTGCGAACAGGCTTCGGCAGTACTGGATGCCTTGCGTTATGAGCTGCAATCCCTGCGTGTGAAAATCGTATATGAAGCGCAGGTGGAGAAAGTTACTGTGGATAAGCATGGCAAATTTCAGGTTTGCTATGGTGATAAGAGAGAGCGTTTTGATAAAGTAATACTGGCTACAGGCGGCAGAGCAGCCGTGAAATCAGGTAATACCACGAAAGAAGGGAAGGGATCAGATAAAGGCGGCAGAACAGACATTCACATGGAAGTTGGTCTGGGCTATCGTATGGCGAAGGAATTGGGCCACCATGTCATCCCGCAGGTACCTGCCCTTGTACAGCTGAAATGTACGGAGGAATATATGAAGTCTGTTTCAGGTGTGCGCTGTGATGCTTTAATCAAGGCTTATGTGAAGGAACAGTGTATCGCAGAGGAAAGAGGCGAATTACAGTTGACGGACTATGGTGTGTCCGGTATTCCTATTTTCCAACTGAGCAGAGTGGTGAATTATGCCTTAAAGCAAAAGGATTGCAAGGAAGTGCTGCTTCGTATTGATTTATTGCCGGATTTGGATGAAGAAAGTATGCAGCAGATAAAACTGAGCCGGAGATTGTTACAGTCCGACAGAACAGTGGAGGAGTTTTTTAACGGTATTATCAACAAAAAATTGACTGCACTATTTCTTCGTCTGGCCGGAGTGAAACCAAATGTGGATTTTGAAGAGGCACAGCAGACAATGCCTGATAAAATCGAAAATGTATATGATCTTTTCAAAAATTGGGAGTTGCATGTATATTCTCATAATGGTTTTGAAAATGCCCAGGTGTGTGCCGGTGGTGTTTCACTGGAGGAAGTAACGCAGGACATGGAGTCCAAGCTGGTGCCCGGATTATATCTGGCAGGAGAACTACTGGATGTGGATGGACGCTGTGGCGGCTATAATCTGCAGTGGGCATGGACAAGCGGTTATCTGGCAGGACAGGCTGCCGGAAGGGATACGAACTAATATGATACGAATCGGTCAAATCAAGGTACCGGTGGGCACAGCAGCCACCGGTGAAAAAGAAATATTGATACAAAAAGCAGCAAATATGCTACATATTAAGACCAATCAGATAGAGCGTCTGGAAATTATCAGACGTTCCATTGATGCGCGTAAAAAGCCGGATATTTTATATATTTATACGGTCGATGTACAGGTAAGTCAGGAAGAAAGTGTGTATAAAAAGACACAAAAAGGTAGGGATAAGGACAAAATTACCCGTGTAAGTGCTGTGGAATATGTATTTCCACAGGTTCCGATGGATGGTGTAAAACCTAAAGTAGTTGTGGCAGGCAGTGGTCCGGCAGGTTTATTTTGCAGCTATTATTTGGCTAAGAATGGCTTCGCACCCATACTTCTGGAAAGAGGTAAATGTGTGGCGGAACGTACAAAGGACGTAGAAGAATTCTGGCAGACCGGTCGTTTGAAACCACAATCGAATGTACAGTTTGGCGAAGGCGGTGCAGGTACTTTTTCCGATGGTAAGCTTAACACCCTGATAAAGGATAAGGATGGACGGAACCGTGAAGTACTAAAGAATTTGATTGCTCACGGTGCCAATGAGGAGATTTTGTATGACGCCAAGCCGCATATCGGCACGGATGTGTTATCGGGAATCGTAAAGAAAATGAGAGAGAATATTATAGCATTTGGCGGAAGTGTGGAATTTGAGGCACAGGTAACTGATATTTGCGTAAAGGATGGTAAAGTTACCGGTGTGGAAATCAATCAAAACCGGCATATGGATTGCGATGTACTGGTACTGGCGATAGGGCATAGTGCCAGAGATACCTTTGAGATGCTCTATGAAAGGAAACTTTCCATGGAGCAGAAAGCTTTTGCCGTAGGATTTCGTGTGGAGCACCCACAGAGTATGATTAATACATCCCAGTATGGTATACCGGAATCGGAAGTTTTAGGAGCTGCCCCATATAAAGTGACGGCACCTACGCAGTTAAACCGCGGTGTATACTCTTTTTGTATGTGTCCGGGCGGCTATGTGGTAAATGCAAGCTCAGAAGATGGCAGACTGGCTGTAAACGGTATGAGCTACAGTGGGCGTGACGGGAAGAATGCAAACAGTGCCATTATCGTTCAGGTAGGTCCTGAAGACTTTGGCAGTGAACATCCCTTAGCCGGTGTGGAATTTCAGCGGGAGTTGGAGAAAAAAGCATATCAATTGGCGAATGGTAAGATCCCGGTACAAAGATACGGAGATTTTAGAGTTAAAGTAACAGGATATGAAAAATTAGAAGATATTTCTTTCGGGTCAGATCAGGAACTTTTACCTGCCTGTAAAGGTGCGTATGCCTGGGCAGACCTTACCGGTATTTTGCCGGCTGATTGTAATCAGGCCTTTGTAGAAGGGATGGATGCTTTCGGACGACAGATTAAAGGTTTTGACAGACCGGATGCCATACTGTCCGGCGTGGAAAGTCGTACGTCCTCACCCATTCGTATAACCCGTGATGAAAAGTTACAAGCAAATATTCGCGGTATTTATCCCTGTGGAGAAGGGGCCGGATATGCAGGCGGTATTACATCAGCTGCCATGGATGGTTTACGGGTGGCAGAGGCTATAGCCGGAAGCATATAGAATGTTAATATTATATTAATCGTTGATTGACGGATAAATGAAAATACAGTAAAATAGGTGATTATTAGAGCGTACAGAACCAGTATGTTTTAAGTAATGCTGAAATGATCCGAAAGGCAGTTAATAATATGAGAGACTTTATTAAAGATAAAAAGCGTATTGTAGTAAAAATCGGTTCCTCTTCTCTGCAGCATGCAGAAACAGGGGATCTGGACTACATACGTTTGGAAAAGCTGGTTAGAGAGCTTTGTGATATAGAAAATCAGGGCAAAGAAGTAGTTCTGGTGACCTCCGGTGCCATTGCGGCAGGCAAAAAGGTAATGAAAATCAAGGAAATTAAGAGCGAAAAGAAGTCTGAAGAAATTGCTAAAAAACAGGCGTGTTCAGCAATCGGACAGGCTAAGCTGATGATGACTTATTCCAAACTTTTTGCAGAATATAATCATGTGGCAGCACAGGTTCTGATGACCAAAAATACCATTTGTGATGATCAGAGCAGATATAATGCACACAATACCTTTTCTGAGCTTTTACATATGGGAGCCATTCCGGTTGTAAATGAGAACGATACGGTTGCTACCCATGAAATTGAAATCGGTGACAATGACACATTGTCTGCAATTGTTGCAGCATTGGTGGAGGCGGATTTATTAATTCTTTTATCCGATATCGACGGTTTGTACACCGATGATCCCAGACAAAATCCGGATGCGAAGTTTATTCCTCAGGTAGATGTACTGACCGAAGAACACATGAATATGGGTAAGGCATCCACAGGTAGCAGTGTAGGTACCGGCGGTATGAATACCAAGATGATTGCAGCTAAGATTGCTACTTGTAGCGGCTGTGATATGATTATTGCAAACAGTAAAGATATTGGTATTTTACATCGTTTACTGCAGGGAAAAGAAGAAGGTACATTGTTTGTAGCACACAAGGATGATTGCTTTGATTTGGCAGACTTTGTGGAGCATCTGCATAAGGATTAATGCAGGGTTTGGATGTTCAAGTAGCGAGGATTTTAATATGAATATGGAAGAAAAGATTAAAAGAATCAATGAGCTCTATCATAAATCTCAGGCAGAAGGGCTGACAGAAGAGGAGCAAAAGGAGAAAGCGATTTTGTATAAGGAATACATCGGAAGCTTTCGTGCCAATATGAAAGCACAGTTAGACAGTATCACTGTGGTGAAACCTGATGGTACCAGAGTCAGTCTGAAGGAAGAACATGATAAAAAGTATGGAGCCGATGCAAAATAGCTTTGTAGCCGGAAAAGATACAAAACTAATGATGAGTAAAAAAGAAATTCGTAAAGAAATATTACGTGCACGGGATGGTCTCAGTGAAGAAGAAAGAAAACGAGGCGCTTTCTTGATAACAGAGCGTTTGCTGGGACATCAATGGTATTACGGTTCTCATAAAATATTGGCATACGCAGCGTTTGGTAGTGAGCTGAACCTGGATATGTTGATAGAGGAAAGTATAAAAAACGGTAAAGAGGTTTACCTGCCCCGTATAGAGGGTGAGGAAATGTACTTTTATCTTGTAAAGGATTTGGATGATTTAGTATCCGGATATAGGGGAATCAGAGAACCGGAATTAAATGCCTCCTTACGTTACCAATATGATGAGGAAGAGGCGGAAAGCACCTTACTGATTATGCCGGGTGTGGCCTTTGATATTTACAGGAATCGACTGGGCTATGGGAAAGGTTTTTATGACAGATTCCTGGCCGATAAGCCGGTTTTACAATTAAGAAGCATTGCAGTTGCGCATAAAGTGCAATTGTTGGAAGAAATACCCCATGAGGAAACGGATATCAGACCCTATCAGGTGCTGACCGTTTAGAAGACTGAATATTGCGCAGTAAGAGCGTGGAATGGGAGGAAATATGGATTTAGAATTACTTTGTCAAAATGCCTGTGAGGCAAAATATGAATTGCAGAAGTTAAGTACGGAACAGAAAAATCAGGTACTGACAGAAGCTGCTCTGGCTTTAGAAGAGGAATCGGAAGCTATTTTAAAGGCTAATGCCATTGATATTGCAGCAGGAGAAGCAAACAATATGCATCCCGGTCTTTTAGACCGCTTACGTCTCACCACGGAACGTATTAAGGCCATGGCAGAAGGCCTTCGTGAAATCGTGGAATTGCCTGATTGCATCGGTGAGATTATGGAAAACTTTGAACGTCCTAATGGTTTGTATATCAGTAAGGTGCGTGTTCCCTTAGGTGTTATCGGTATCATATATGAATCCCGTCCCAATGTAACTGCAGATGCTTTTGGCCTTTGTTTTAAGACCGGTAACGCGGTGATTTTAAAGGGCGGAAGTGATGCTTTAAATTCCAATAAAGCCATAGTAGAAGTACTTCGTAAGGCGTTAAAGAAATGTCAGGTTACTGAGGATGCAGTATCCTTGATTACAGCAACAGACAGAAGTGTAACCGCGGCATTTATGAAGATGAATCAATATATAGATGTGCTGATTCCCCGTGGTGGTGCAGGACTGATACAGAGCGTGGTCAATAACAGTACCATTCCTGTAATAGAAACCGGTACAGGCAATTGTCACGTATTTGTGGACAAGGACGCAGATCTGAATATGGCACTGGATATCATTTACAATGCCAAGACGCAAAGAATCGGTGTATGCAACGCTTGTGAATCTTTAGTAATTCATGAAGCCATTGCAGAGAAATTCCTACCTATGGTTTATGAACGTCTGCAGGAAAAGCAGGTGGAATTTAGGGGAGATGAACAGTCCCTTCAGATTCTGCCGGATATAACTGCTGCCACTATGGAAGATTACGGCAAGGAATATCTGGACTTTATTTTGTCTGTAAAGACAGTGAAGAGTGTGGAAGAAGCAGTTGCACACATTAATAAATACAATACCAAACACTCTGAATGCATCGTGACCGCAAATGAAGAGACTGCGGCAGTATTTTTACGCGATGTAGACGCAGCCTGTGTGTATGTGAATGCCTCCACCAGATTTACGGACGGTTTTGAGTTCGGATTTGGTGCGGAGATCGGTATCAGTACCCAGAAGCTTCATGCAAGAGGTCCCATGGGACTGAAGGAACTGACTTCCTATAAATATACCATTAAAGGAAACGGTCAGGTGCGTGGTTAATATAACGCAGATTTAGATACAAAAAGATTATGAAAATTAATAAGCATAAATAAGTTTACTTAGGAAAGAAGGAATCAAAAATGACAAAAATCAGAACAAGATATGCTCCCAGCCCTACAGGTAGGATGCATGTAGGAAATTTACGTTCCGCATTATATGAGTTTTTAATTGCAAAGCATGATGGCGGCGATTTCATGCTGCGAATTGAGGATACGGACCAGGAAAGATATGTGGAGGGTGCCATTGATATTATTTATCGCACCATGGAAAAAACCGGTCTGATTCATGATGAAGGTCCGGATAAAGACGGTGGCTACGGCCCCTATGTACAAAGCGAGCGTATGAAGACCGGTATCTATATGCAGTATGCAAAAGAACTGATTGAAAAAGGTGAAGCATATTATTGCTTCTGTGATAAGGAAAGACTGGCTTCTCTGAAAACTGAGGTTGTAGATGGTAAGGAAATCATGATTTATGATAAGCATTGTCTGCACTTGTCCAAAGAAGAGGTAGCGGCAAATCTGGCTGAAGGTAAACCCTTTGTAATCAGACAGAACATCCCTAACGAGGGAACTACCACCTTCCATGATGAATTATATGGTGCCATTACCGTGGAGAATGCAGAACTGGATGATATGATTCTGATTAAGTCTGACGGATATCCCACCTATAATTTCGCAAATGTTGTGGATGATCACACCATGAATATTACTCATGTAGTAAGAGGTAATGAGTATTTGTCTTCTTCACCGAAATATGTACGTCTGTATGAGGCTTTTGGTTGGGAAGTGCCTGTATATATTCATTTACCCCTAATTACAGATGAGAACCACAAGAAGCTGTCTAAGAGAAGCGGACATTCTTCCTTTGAGGATTTATTGGAGCAGGGCTTTATTACAGAAGCGATTGTCAACTATATTGCACTTCTTGGCTGGAGCCCTGAGGACAATAGAGAAATATTCAGTTTGGATGAGCTGATTAAGGAATTCGATTATAAGCGAATCAGCAAATCTCCTGCAGTATTTGATATTGTAAAGCTTCGCTGGATGAATGGTGAGTATCTGAAGGCTATGGACGCAGAGGTATTCTATGAGATGGCTGAGCCTTTTATCAGGGAAGTAATCAGTAAGGATTTTGATTTAAAGAAGATTGCTGCAATGGTAAAGACCCGTATCGAAGTATTGCCTGATATTGCAGGCCATATTGACTTCTTCGAGGAGCTTCCTGAGTATGATATTGCTATGTATACACATAAGAAGATGAAGACCGATACAGCGTCCTCTTTAGAGGTGCTGAAGGACATTCTTCCTATACTGGAAGCACAGCAGGATTATACCAATGATGCTTTGTATCAGACATTAGCCAAGTATGTAGAGGAAAAGGGTTGTAAGAACGGGTATGTGATGTGGCCTGTTCGTACCGCAGTATCCGGTAAGCAGATGACACCTGCCGGTGCTACCGAAATTATGGAGGTTCTGGGTAAAGAGGAGTCTCTAAATCGTATCAGAAAGGGCATTGCGTTATTAGAGAATGCTTAATCTGCAAAATTTAAATGCTGTACAGCGTCAGGCTGTAACCTACGGAGAGGGCCCGCTATTGCTTTTAGCGGGTCCGGGCTCCGGCAAAACCCATACCATCACACATCGCATTTTATATCTGATAGAAGAAAAACAGGTACCGGCCGCGGAGATATTAGTTATTACATTCACCAAGGCAGCCGCGTTAGCTATGCAGGAAAGGTTTAAAAAACAGTCCTTGCAATTTCATCCGGTTTCATTCGGAACCTTTCATTCGATTTTTTATCAATTCTTACGTGAGTCAAAGATTATCCCTGATTATGAATTTATGAATCCACAAAGGAAAAAGGCTTTGTTAAAAGAAGCTTTGTTTTTGTCGGGTAAATGTGAAAAATATCCTGTAAATACAGAACTTGACGAGCTTGATTCAGCCATTGCCTATTATAAAAATACAGGACGATACAATATATCCCAAATACCTGTGAAATGGCAGGATTGCATTGGAGAGATATTAAGACATTACGAAAGGCTTCGTAAAGAAACGCATTTAATGGATTTTGATGATATTTTATTTGAGTGTCTGAATGCATTTAAATGCAATGAAGCCTTTCGAAAGATGTGGCAGGGCCGTTTTGCCCATATTTTGATAGATGAGTTTCAGGATATGAATCCAATCCAATATGAAATTCTGAAATATTTGACAGGTCCTAAGTCTTCTATATTTGCTGTGGGAGATGATGACCAGGCAATTTATGGTTTCAGGGGTTCAAATCCCGAGTGTATGCGACGATTTCAGCAAGACTATCATGCAAAAGAGCTGGTTTTGGATGTGAATTACCGAAGTTGTAAAGGGATTGTGGAGGCATCCCTGAAAGTGATTGCAGAGAATAAGAATCGTTTTATGAAAAAGTATCGTGCCGCAGATGAAAATTCCGAAAGCAGAAGAGATAGTGTCTATTTGCATGAGTTCCCGGAGCGGGAAGAACTATATACATATTTACAGGATAAACTGAAGAAGGTGCAGGACTCTGCATCTTATGCAGTGATTTTCAGGACAAATGCACATATGCAATACTTTGCATGTAGGCTTTTAAAGCAGGGAATTCCTTTTCAAATGCGTGAGAATTTACGTAATCCCTATGAACATGACGTGGCTAAAGACATCTTTGCATATCTGAGAATGGCAAAAGGGCCTGTAAGGCGGGAGGATTTTATAAGAGTTATGAACAAACCTTTTCGAGCCTTAAACAGAGAACCTTTACAGACAGAAAATGTATCATTGGACCAGTTTAAAAAGTATTATAGAAAGCGATATGACGCATATTCAGGTTATGGCCGGCAGGGAAAGTTCCAGCAGGAAAATCAGGCGTTAGAAAACGCCGAAAAACTCTTTCAGCAGTTAAATTATTTAAGTAAATTACAACTGCATGTAGGGGTTAGATTTATTTTTAAAGCCATGGGATATGAACAGTACTGCAAAATGCAAAGCAGAAGCATGGAATCACGTTTGGAAGAGTATGAAGATATGTACAGCTGGCTTTTGGAGGAGGCAAAACAGTACGAAAGTATAGATGATTGGCAGAAAGAAGCAGCAGAGTATCAGGTTATAACAAAAACGGTGAAAAATAACGGAAACATACATCTGATGACTGCCCATGCATCTAAAGGACTTGAATTTGATCATGTTATTATACCGGAATGTAATGAGAAGGTCTTCCCGCGAAGTAGTACAATGGATAAAGAAAGCTGTGAGGAAGAAAGAAGAATCTTTTATGTAGCAATGACCAGGGCAAAAAAAAGTCTGGAGCTTCTCTACACTTTACATGTGCAGGAACGCCCCAGACTCCCCAGCCGGTTCATTACACCAATTAATCAGAAACAATTTCGTCAAATTCACAGTTGTCCAGGAACTCATCAAACTTGTCCGCAACCATCTCATATACATCATCATCCTCGATGAAATTTAAAACAGGTTCCTCGTTAGGATCATCAGGGTTCTCACTGTATTCGTAGAACCATACTTCGCCGTCCTCGTTTTCATTGTTTTCATCCAAGGGAAGCAGTGCAATATAATCCTTGCCGTCCACTTCCATAATGGTTACGATTGCACAATTTACTACAGTGCCGTCGTCAAGAGTTAATTCTACAGTCATTTCTTCATCGACTTCATTATATTTTGCCATAAATAGTACCATGCCTTTCTGCTTTTAGGAAGCATTGCTTGATTTCGTACTAAGTATAACTTCTTGTGATTTTTCTTGCAATACATTATAATAAAATTTAGAGAATTTCTTTTTTGTTTATAAGAAATTATGCGAGTACGGCAGTGTCCTGTTTTATTCTGTTTTACACCTGACGGGGTAAGTAGGGCGGAGGTGACTTGAATGGAAGATTTAAAGGCATTATATTTACAAAACATACCTTGCGGCGTCTGGCGGGAAGGCAACAAGTTGATTGTTATATTTGATTCTATAAGTGAGGATTGTGGTATCCGTTGGTTTGATAAGGGAAACGGCAAAGTAAAAGAAACATTTGCTTTTCTGCAGGAGGAACGCATTGGTAATCGTTACATAAAGTATCTTCCCTACAAAAAGTATGCGGATAAAACTTATATGTTTTATGAAGTAGGCAGATTGTTGCCGGATCAGAATGCAAAAGCATTTTGGATGGACAATACCTATGGTATCATACATGATGAAGAGGATTTAAAGGCATATATTCCTACCGATACATTTAACTGGGAACAGGATGAAAAACCTCATTTGGCTTATCAGGATATGATAATATATTTAGCCCATGTAAGGGGATTTACGGCACATGCATCCTCAAAGGTAAAATCCCCCGGGACTTTTGCGGGTATGCGAGAGAAAATTCCCTATCTGAAAGAATTGGGTATTACTACATTGGAATTACAACCGGTATATGAATTTATGGAATATCCTCTTATAGAGGATAAGGATATGGCGGATACAGGTAATTCTGAACCTGCGTTAAATTATTGGGGTTACAAAGAAGGGTATTATTTTGCACCCAAATGTGCTTATAGTGCATCCGGAGACCCGATTTCAGAGTTTAAAGAATTGGTAAAAACACTGCATCAGAACCGGATGGAGATCATTTTGCAGTTTTATTTTCCTCCGGAAGTAAAGCGCGGGGATATATGTCAGATATTGGAGTATTGGGCGACGGAATATCATGTGGATGGTTTTCACTTAAAGGGCGTACAGCTTCCCATCGAAATCATTGCAGAGAATGCTGTGTTAAAAGATGTAAAGTTCTGGTATGAAAGGCCCAAGGAGGCATTGTGTCCACATAAACAGGGTTCCGGCATGAATGGTAAATGGGCCCGTTATCAAGATGACTATATGTATACCATGCGTCGTTTTTTGAAAGGAGATGAATGGTGCCTGCAGGATGCTTTGTATCACATGCGTCATGTACCGGCTTACTTTGGTAAAGTGAATTATTTGAGCAATTATTTCGGCATGACTATGATGGACATGGTTTGCTATAACGAAAAGCACAATGAGGCTAACGGAGAAGAAAATCGTGACGGTATCCGTGAGAATCATAGCTGGAACTGTGGTCAGGAGGGAATGGATGCACCTAAGGAAATACTGTCTCTTCGCAAAAAACAGATAAAAAACAGTATGATGCTACTAATGTTTAGTCAGGGAACACCTTTGTTTTTTATGGGGGATGAGTTTGGCAATTCACAGCAGGGGAATAACAACCCCTATTGTCAGGATAATGATGTGACTTGGCTTAATTGGGATGATTTAAAGCAAAATGAAGAGCTATTTCTTTTTATGCAAAGACTGATTGCACTGCGAAAGGATAGCCGGATTGCTGTATTGTCCTATCACGGTGAACAGGACATGCAGACTGATTTTGCGCATAATAAAAAGCATATAGGTTTGTTATATCGTACGAAGGAAGAATATTATTATCTGGCCGTTAATATGGATGAAAATCCACAGAGATTGATATTGCCGGAGGGTCTATCTGATGGTATGGCATCAGGAAACGACGCAATGGTTAAGACTCTTGGATGGGAACTTTTATTGCAAACAGGAGCTAGGCCTGAATTTGATGACGATAGGAAGACTTGCTTGTTAGAGGAACATAGCATTTGTTTGTTCAAATGTAAAAATAGATAGTTTAGGAGACAACATGGGTAACGCTTGGAAGCACTTTAAAACAATTACATATCACAAATACCTGGTCATGAAAGGCTGCTTTCGTATTGGCTTGTATAAGCAGGGACTTTTGCATGATTTATCCAAATATACACCTACAGAATTCCTGGTGGGAGTAAAGTATTACCAGGGTACGCGCAGTCCCAATAATGCGGAGAGAGAGGCAATTGGTTATTCTTCCTCATGGCTGCATCATAAGGGCAGGAACAAACATCATTTTGAGTACTGGCTGGATTACAGCAGGAATGTACCGGGAGGCTGCTTTCCGGTGCCCATGCCGGATAAATATGTGGCAGAGATGACTATGGACCGTATCGCCGCCAGCAAGGTGTATAAGGGGCAGGATTATACAGACCGTTCTCCTTTGGAATATCTGGAAAGTGGTATTGATGGCACATTAATGCATCCCGAAACAAAAGAAACGCTGCGATTTTTGCTGACCATGCTGGCCGAAAAGGGTGAGGATACGACCTTTCAATATATCAAAAAGGAATTTCTAAAAGGGAAAAAGGAATACCGGTAGCGTTCAATAAATTTGTTGATATTAGGCTATAATCAAATTATAATAAACGTAATTGCAAATCGATTTCTTAGGAGGAAGGCATCATGTTTATCATTTGGGGAAGTAAAGTGATGGAGAACGTATTGGGCAAATCCCAGAGGTCTTATCAGTGCGCCCACTGTAATAATGTAAATAATTATAAAATTTTTCGCAGAAGAAACTGGTTTACCTTATTTTGGATACCTATTTTTCCTTTTAGTTCAAAATATTTTATAGCATGCCCCATTTGTAATTACGGGTCACAAATTAAAAAAGAAGAAGCACTGGAACAATTACAGGAGCAGAAGAATTAAGAAAGAGAGAGCACTTTATATATCGATATATCGTTATATAGTAAGTGCTTTTTGCTTTCATTCAGGAGGAAAATATTATGAACATACTCGTACTTGGCGGAACACGGTTTTTCGGTATACATATGGTAAATGAATTGCTTGAGAAGGGGCATGAAGTGACGATAGCGACCCGAGGGAATGTACAGGATGAGTGGGGAGATCGTGTAAAGCGTATCATCCTGGAGAGAACCGATGCAGAAAGTATGCGGAGTGCCCTGCCAGGATTGCATTTTGATGTGGTAATCGATAAGCTGGCCTATTGCTCCAATGATATTAAGTATGCATTGGAGGTATTAGACTGTGACAAATATATTCACATGTCCAGTACTGCAGTATATGAGCCAAAGCACATGGATACAAGGGAAGAAGAATTTACTGGAGCAGACAAAGAACTGGTTTGGTGTGACAGAATGGACTTTGCATATGATGAGGTCAAAAGACAGGCTGAGTGTGCTTTGTGTCAGGTATATGATAAACAGAACTGGATTGCCGTGCGATATCCTTTTGTAATTGGTGCAGATGATTATACGGAACGACTTTTATTTTATGTGGAACATACCATGAAAGCCATTCCTATGTATATAGACAATTTAGATGCACAAATGGGATATATCCGATCTGATGAGGCCGGAAAGTTTATGGCATTTTTGGTGGACAAGGATGTAAAAGGGGCAATTAACGGTTGTTCTCACGGAACCATTTCTTTACGGGAAATCATAGAATATGTGGAGCAAAAAACAGGTACGATGGCTGTGATTGCTACCACCGGAGAACCGGCGCCTTATAATGGAGAACCGGAATATAGTATCAATACAGAGCGGGCACAGGCACTGGGTTTTCAGTTTACAGAACTGAAGAATTGGATTTTTGAATTATTAGATGACTATATCAGTCAACTAAATAACCACTGATATTGGATGTGAGATAAGGCATACATAATATGAAAAAATTATTGATTTTTGATGCGTATGGTACTTTATTTTCTACAGGTACCGGATCCTTAGATGCTGTAACACACATTCTGCGCTTACAGGATAAAGAAATATCAGCCGTCGGTTTTTATGCAGACTGGAAGCAATATCACAGAAAGCATATTGATGAATGTAATGCTGATATATTTGTGTCGGAACGAGAGATATTTACAAAGGATTTGCGTGTGTTATATGAGCAATATGGTATAAACAGGCCATATGAACAGGATGTTTCAATCATGCTGGATAGTCTGACAGGAAGAAAACTTTTTCCTGAGGTAAAACAGACAATAGAAGAACTCCGAAAGACATTTCGGATTGTAATAGGTTCTACAACGGATACGGAGCCTTTACTGACAAATGTAAATGAAACAGGGTTAATTGTTGATGAAATATATACATCTGAGATGATTGGTAAATATAAGCCGGCAGAAGAATTTTATAAGTATATCTTATCTTGTGAACGATATAGCAGTAAGAATGCTGTTTTTATCGGTGACTCATTATTAGATGATATATATGGCCCACAGGCTGTAGGTATAAGTACCATATTGGTTGACAGAGGTCATAAATATAATGCACAAGCAGATATTAAGCCTGATTATGTAGTGACAAATTTAAGTGAATTGTTAAATCCGGATTTGTAGGAGGTAATATGATACTGGATAAGAAATCACCCATATACAAAGAATGGACCAAACTGGAGAAACAGGAACTTGCATACTTACAGAAGCGAATGGAAAAAAAGGATTCAAAATTAAATCAGCTTCTTTCGAAAAAAGTACCTGCCAATCTGCAAAATACGCTGGATGGAACTTTTTGTACCGCTTTCAGCACTGTGTTTGAAGAAGGTACGACTGTGATTGAAAAGACTTATCAGAAGGATAAGCTGCAAAAAGAGTATGAGATTAATGAATATACTTCTCAGGTGAAGGGAGACCGTAAATCCCTGAAAGCATTTTCCAAGAAGGCATCCGCATCCGGTAATGTGAACCTGGTTTTGTCAGGTGTATCAGGAATCGGCCTGGGAGCACTGGGGATTGGTATGCCGGATGTAGTGCTTTTTACCGGTTTACTTTTAAAGAGTGTTTATCAAATTGCATTAAACTATGGTTATGATTATAAGAATTCACAGGAAAAACGCTTTATTTTGCTTATAATCCAAGGTGCACTTTCCTATGGTGAGGAACTGAAAAAAATCAATACAGAGCTGAATCATTATAGCTATTATGGACAATTTACGCAGAATCGCTATATGGACGAATGTATTCGAGGAGCCGCAAAAGGATTGTCCAGGGAGCTTCTGTATATGAAATTTTTACAGGGCTTCCCTATTGTTGGAGCAGCGGGCGGTGCCTTCGATGTGATTTATATGAAACAGGTGATAAAATATGCGGAACTGAAATATCGTCGCAGGTTTTATGTGGGCAAAATGAAACAATAATATTTTTGAACTTATTTTTCAACGTATGAAAGCTCAATCAGAAAGGTGGGAATAAGTTGAAGAAAAGATACATAGTATGCTGTATTGGTGCATTATTAATTGTCTTGATAGTTTTAATGGTAAAATTTATTTCTGCGAAATCGCCCAGGGATCCTTATGCAGGAATGGAAGTATATCACTTTGCCAAGTCCCATGATTACGGTCCATATTATAGTTACAATACTTTGCAGGAAATAGAAGATGCCGCTGACATCATTATTGAGGCAAAAGTAGGTGACATAACAGGACCCAAGCTTACCCAATATTATAGTGCTGAATTTTATAACCACATGCCTACAGATGGTTATACGGAGAAAGAAATTAAGGTAACTAAAGTGCATAAAGGGGATGTGAAAGCAGGAGATAAACTGATATTTGCGGAACGATACTATGTATGGATCACAGCAGAAGAGGAACAGGTTATCGTAAGTGATGCCTATGTGAAACCTGCAGTAGAGGGAGAAAAATATCTTTTGTTTCTGAAGTACAATGAGAAGGATAAAAATTATAGTCTGGTAGCTGATTATATGAGTTTTTATGAATTTCCTTCAAAGTCTTTGCTTCAGAAAACCAAGGACGGTACTTTGGTGCAAGAGGACTTGACCTATTTATATCAGGAAAAGAAGGCGATTAACTTTTATCCTCTTTACAAAGAAGTGATAGATAAATATTTTCAATGATAGTTCGGACTGTATGAACATTATTCCTTGTTTTGCATATGATATGGTAAAAAGCGAATGGATAACATTATGAATTCATGGATTTTTATTTTGCTGATTAGCTGTCTGTGCAGCAATAATCGTGGCCGTAGCACATGGAATATGGGATGTGGTTGTAACAATAACTGCGATGACTGCTTAAATGATGCAAAGGAGGACTGTGGTATCCCTGAGGCATGGAGACGTACAGAGGATTGTGAATGCAATAATAATTGGAGAAATGATTCTGATTGTGGTTGCTATAATAACAATTGGAACAGAGAAGAGGACTGTGGCTGCGATAATAACAGGGACAGAGAAGATGACTACGATTATGGTCATAAACATGACAAAAACAATGACTGTGATTGCCGCAATAACAATAGTAAAGCTGACTGTAAAGACAGAGATAGAGAAAGTGACTGTGGCTGCGACAAGCACAATGAACAGATGCGCATAACCCCTCCACCTATCAGAAGCAATCATAACAAATAGCGATTAAAAACGAGGTGCTACAAGCGCAATACAATAACAAAGGTTCCGGGATACGAAAACCCGGAACCTTATTGTTTTTGGGCTCTATGTCAATAGTTGGGGTGGTATCCTTTGGGATACCGCCCCATTGCTACGTTTGAGGACATTTTAATGTTTTGACTGAAAAATCATATTTTTAGGCATGCAAAGAAAACCTTCTGTGCCAGTCTGTTGTAATAATGTAATTAGTGTGTTGTAAGTAAAATACGGGTTCTGAAATGTTCGAATTTCCTTATTCCATAGGATGTACGTTTCAGAACTTTTATTTTGTTGTTGAATCCTTCTGTAGGTCCGTTTGTGATGTGACCGTATTTAAAGGCATTAAGTATTTCCCTGCTCCAGTGTCTGTATGTGGCTGCGCATTTTTCG
>JAZODQ010000099.1:0-36027 GCA_045597105.1 Acetatifactor sp. | reverse complement strand
AAAGCACGGTGGACTATTGTGGGAAGTAAATGTGGATTTTCTAAAATGTGCGGCTTTGGAATTTGTGATTCGTCCCTATTTTTATGAGCTGGGACAAAAATAAGCGTCATGTTCGCGGATTGAACGGAAAGCTGAGCTAAGAAACGCTCTTCTTTCCGTTCACCGCGCACATGGCGCAATTTTTGTTCAAGGCCATAAAAACAGGGACCTGATTCCAAAGCTTCGCACATAAGAAAATCTCACACTTGCTTCTAAAACAATAGCCCACCGCACTTTACGTCTCAAACACAGGTCACCGGATGTACTTACTGGAAAAGACGCAAATCATAAGGGATTGTAAAGGTGACTTTGTCAGAAAAACCACATTTGGCACACCATCACTTTCCCGGCTGCTATGCGCCCTAATGCACGAACAGGTGACAGTGGGATTAACTAAATGACATTGTTTCATTGACCGGTTCTTTTTGTAAAGAAAAAAGCTACATCAGTTCATCACTGATGTAGCCTTTTATTTATTGGTGTTGAGTTTATTTTAGTTATAAACGTTGCTCCACATCTTGTATTCCTGGTTAGCATTAATACCCTTGATTCGGAACAAATCGCTAATGGTTACGAAGTTATAACCCTGATTCTTTAAGTTCTGAATAATGGTAGGCAGAGCCTGAACAGTCTTGCTGTTGCCCTGGAAGTCATGCATCAATACGATGGAACCATCTTTTACATTGTTTACAACGTTACTTACTACCTGTGAAGAAGAAATGTTCTCATAATCCTTACTGTCAACACCTGCAATAAATGCTAAATCAATGTTCTGATACATATTATTGCTGGTTGCAAGATAAGGAGGTCTGAAGAATTTTACATCTACACCTACTGCATTCTTGATTGCAGAAGAAGTCCACTGAATCTGATTCTTAATATCAGTTGCACTCATACCACTCATATCCTGATGTGTATAGGAATGGTTTGCCAGTTCACAACCCATATTTACCTGACGCTGCATGGTAGATAACATATTGCTCTCGATCTGCTGACCGATCAGGAAGAAAGTAGCTACAACATTATTCTGCTCTAATACATCCAAAATCTGGCTTGTGGTAGAAGAAGGACCATCATCAAATGAAAGTGCAATCAGCTTAGAGGAAGAATTTAAGTTGTTGTTATTTCCGCCATTGTTATTACCACTATTGTTGTTACCGCCGGAAGTATTGCCGCCTGCGGTACCTGCTGCACTGATGGTAAGCTTATCAATATATGCATCCCAAGTACCATCATCTGCGGTTACCTTCAGTTCAACCTTCTGGTTACCGGTACCATGAGATACGTTGGAAATGGTGTAGTTAGCTACATTTGCATCACCAAAGTAGAAGGTACCCTTGCTCTGACCACCAATGTAAAGTTCTACTCTTGCCATAGAATCGCCATTGGATGCACCTGTTAAGGTAAAGTCATGAGATCCGCTGCTGAAGTTCTGAGTATAAGATACTGCATCATCATTTGCATATAATGCAACTCCGTTGAAAGGAGAAGATACATTACCGGTATACTGACCACTCTTGGTCATGTTCTCAGCTTCCATAGTTGTACCATTGGAAACATTACCGCTGTTGTTATTGTTATTATTGTTATTGTTGTTGTTATTGTTGTTATTGTTATTGTTGTTATTGTTGTTATTGTTATTGTTGTTATTGTTGTTGTTATTGTTGTTATTGTTGTTGCCGCCGGAAGTATTTCCTGACCCAACACCATTACCACTAATAATCAACTGGTCTACATAAGCATCCCAAGTACCGTCATCACCGGATACCTTCAGTTCAATCTTCTGATTACCGGTTCCGTGAGATACATTCTTAATGGTATATTCTGCATGGTTTGCATCACCAAAGTAGAAAGTACCCTTATTCTGACCGCCGATGATAAGATCAACAGTTGCCAGGCTGTCGCCGTTGGATGCACCACTTAAAGTGAAATCATGGGTTCCGCTGGTGAAGTTCTGAGTATAGGATACGGACTCATCATTTGCATACAATGCTACTCCGCTGAAAGGAGAAGAAATTGTTCCTGCATACTGTCCGCTGATAGTCATGCTTTCACACTGAATCTTGGTACCCTGTGCTGTTCCGGGAGCTGCGCTGTTGCTGTTATCTCCGGAAGAACCGCCTGAAGAACCACCTGAGGAGCTGCCACCGGAGATGCTGCCGCCAACACTAATGGTGTTCTTGTAAACATCTGCCCAACCGCTACTCTGATAACCTTCTACGTTAAGTGCTGCTTCATAAAGGTTACCCATCTTCATTCCCATTCTTTCCCATGCCTGGAAGTGCTGGGATACAGAAATAGTACCGCTTGTTCTCTTAGAAGTACGTACGCTCCAGTATTGCTGGAATGTTGTATTTCCATCGATGGAAGGCTGATTTACACGAGTTGTCTCATATACATCATATGTACCGCCATCTACTGTAATAGTTCCCTTAGAAGTTGCTCCGGGTGGACGCCAAGAGCCCCAGCTCTCTACGATGTAATACTCTACAAGAGGATTTCTTGTCCATCCGTATACACATAAGTAAGAATTTCCGTTAGGCTGATAATCTACACCGAAATCGATTGTAATATTACCGATCTGCTGATAGGTCTGATTACTGCCAAACTTTCTTCCTTTTCTGAAAAGAACATTTCCGATATCTTCCCACCAACATTCAAATGTGCCCCCACCTTTGATTGTCATGCTGGTGCTACCGTAGTCTTTCCATAATTCGTAATCGAAACCGTCTTCGGTTCCTGTTTTGTTGTCATAGAATGTCTGTGCTGCCTGTACCTCTGTAGTAGGTAATGCAAGCTGTAAACACAATACCAATGACAACGCTACTGCTTTAACCTTTCCAATCATTTTGTTTTTCACAAATAATACCTCCTTTTCGTAGACTAGATTATCACAAAAAGGTTTTTGTGTAAATAGCACACTTTGAATTCCTAAAATCTTGTGAAAACTAGTCAATTTTACGAAACGCGAAAACGTTTAACTTAATTTTTTATTGATAATTTTATATAAAATTAATCTTTTAGTTGACTTTTTATATACAAAATTGCGACAAAAAACGGCATGGTCACATATTGCCATGCCGTTTCAAATGTTGCTATTTTGTGCTGATATTGCTCACACTGCGCTAATATTGCGTATATTTTGTATTTTACTCCGTATAACCCATACAAGTTATAGTGAATTTTTTATCTTCGTCACCTTGACACATTTTAATCTCTATCAAATGTTCCTTCGAAACCGTTTCAGCGAAAATCAATTCCGTAACAGACTGCCCCCAGCTGCCGGTATTTCCTTTGATTGTCTTTTTCTTCACACCGTCCACATATACTTCTATACTGCCATATGCACTATTATTTACGGAACGATACGCAAGTAACAGATTTTTAGCATTGACCGTAAAAGTCAAAGGTTCACTTCCGGAAACATGATGGAAGTTTTTACTGTATACACTTCCTACCGGTATATTCCTGTATGCACCACCATCATCAACGATAAAGCTACCCGGATTAAGCTGAATATCTTCCGGATAGTCATCCTTAAAAATTGTCTTTAATCCCATATAATCAGTATTATAAGCCGCCTTTACATCCAAATTAATATCTGTGGCTGCTTTCTCCCGGTCCATGGATGCCTGAATGGTGCCAAAGATACAATCAGCCATTACACCATGACCAAGTGAGGTAGGATGATATACATCATAAAAGAATTCTGCATTTGTCCATTTATCGCCAACATAGGAATACGGACCATCTTTGGTACTTACCATCATCAAATCATAAGTGGTTCCCACCCGCTGCAATTCATTTTGCAATGTATATCCGCCGGGGAATACTGCAAATACCAGGATTACCACAGGTGCATTTTCCTGCTGCAGAATATGCTTTACCAATGACTCATAACATCCGTGATTGGTGGGGTCACCGCCATCATTTACCGCATATTCCACCATAACAATATCCGGCAGTCCGTCCTCATCAAAGGTACGTTTTACAATATCTCTCTCATAACGCATGATACCAAAAGTAGAAGGTGTTCCGCCCACGCCTGCATTTACAAAGGCCACATTACTTCCGTCGCCTACTCCGTAATGGTCTCTTATCTGCTTAAAGGTCTTATAGGCATAACACTCCTGATATATAGTAGCACCGGAACCTTCTGTAATGGACCCACCGATTGCTGCCACAGTTATCTTTTCACCCTTTTGTGCTTTTTCAAGTATATTCTTTAAACGATAGTTATTTCCAAGACTCAGCTGTGACTTCTCAATCATTTCCAGATACCACTGGGGCTGTTCCTCTTCCGGTTCTTCTGCTTCCCCTTCAGGAGCTTTCGTCACTTCTTCTTCCTGTAGCTGCACCATGTCCGCATTTTCCGGCACAAAAGGTTCTGTAAATGTATCTTCTGCTTCGCTCTCAACAGTCTCCGTACTTTCCTCAGCAGCACTTTCCTCAGCTTCACTTTCCTGTGTCATACTTTCCACTGTGCTCTCGTTTTCTGCTTGCACGGTAGAATCCGACACATCCTGCTTACCGCAGCCGGCAAGTAAACTACAGCATAGCAATACCGCTGTCATACAGTACACTAAAAAGCGTGCATACAATCTCTTTCCATTCTTTTGCTTCATCATTTGTTTACCTCTACTTTCTCTTTACAAGCTGTACACCGCAAATTTATATTTTTTTAAAAGGGTACTAAAAAGTACCCTTTTATCTCTAACGCTATATAGTCCCATTACTCCCACGGCAACTGTGAAATCTCAATTTTCTTATCACGAAGCATCAGATCTTTTACTGCTTCATCTGCATTTTTCCCTTCAAACAGCACCTGGTTTACCTGTTCGATAATCGGTAACTGTACATTATATTTTTGCGCAAGCAGCATGGCAGCTTTTGCAGAGTATACTCCTTCTACTACCATCTGTACTTCCTTCATGGCTTCTTCCATGGAATAACCCTGACCGATTAAAATACCCGCACGCCTGTTTCTGGAGTGCATGCTGGCGCAGGTCACAATCAAGTCGCCAATACCGGTCAGACCGCTGAATGTCTCAAACTTACCACCCATGGCAGTACCCAGTCTGGCTATTTCCGCAATACCTCTGGTAATCAGCGCAGCCTTGGTGTTATCGCCATACCCCAGACCATCCGCAATACCGGCAGCCAGTGCCACTACATTTTTCAGAGAACCGCCCAGTTCAATGCCCAACACATCAGGACTGATATATACACGAAATACCTTGCTCATGAACAGACTACTGATATATTCCGCACTTTTTTTGGTGCGCGCACCTACTACAATGGTAGTGGGCAATCCCTTGATAACTTCTTCTGCATGAGAAGGACCGGACATAACTGCCACATCTGCCTGGGGAATCTCTTCTTCAATAATCTGAGATAATGTCATAAGGGTATCTTCTTCAATCCCTTTTCCCACATTCAAAATCAACTGGCCGTCCCTTACAAAGGGTGCCAATTTATTGGCGGTTCTTCTGGTATAGGCACTTGCTACAGCCATAACCAGTAAATCTTTGTCCTTTAACGCTTCCTGTTCATCACAAGTGAAGCACATATCCTCCGGAAGCTTTACACCGGGTAGCATCTTGTGCTCATGGGTTGTCCGGAACATCTCAATCTCTGCAGGTAACGCTGACCATACCGTAATCTCATGTCCGTTATTATGTAGCAATACTGCCAATGCAATTCCCCAGCTTCCTCCACCTAATACCGTAACTTTTGCCATCCCAGAATCTCCTTCCGTATTATTCTCTGTAATCCTGTGTTACTTTTCCTCAATATCCACTTTATTCTTTTTGAATAAATATGTCTTTCTCTCGTTGCCGTGCATTAATCTGACAATATTCTCCCTATGCTTCCAATAAGCCAGAATCGTCAAAAATGCGGTCACTGCATAAAGCTCATATAAATGAGCCTGACTCATCCCTTCAAACACACCCAGCTGTCCGCAAATCACCATTTCAATCATAAGCCCTGCATATATCAGCAAAGAACCTAAAGATACATAATGCGTAATAAAAAAGGTGGTGAAAAATACAACTGCCGCCATAATTAAGAAATATGGATGAAAGGAAGCCACCAGTCCTGCTGTAGCTGCAATACCCTTACCGCCTTTAAATCCCATATAAAACGGGAAATTGTGTCCCAGAATCGCTCCTGCCGCAGCATACAGACTTAATAAATATATTATATCAGCATGGGACTCACCAAACAACAGTCTTGCTGCAATCACTGCAAAAATACATTTAAAAGCATCGCCAAAAAATACAATCAGCCCCGCCTTGGTTCCCAAAACACGCAGTGCATTTGTAGTACCTGAGTTGCCGCTTCCGTGCTCTCTGATATCAATGCCATGTGCCTTTCCATAAAAATATGCAGTCTGAAACAAACCCAAAACGTATCCTATAGCGATACAAATAATACGCTCCATTATTGCTCTTTTTCCTTTCGTTCTCTGATAATAAACTTAAGCGGTGTACCTCTGAAACCAAAGGTTTCACGAATTTGATTCTCGATATATCTGGTATATGAGAAATGCATTAATTCCTTGTCATTCACGAAAATAACAAATGTAGGAGGTTTCACGGACACCTGTGTAATATAGTACAGGCGCAAGCGCTTACCCTTATCCGAAGGAGGCTGCTGCATGGCTACCGCTTCTGCCATAATCTCATTCAGTACACCTGTGGACACACGCATTGCGTGATTCTCGCTGACCATATCAATGGTTTCAAATAATTTGGGCAGTCTCTGACCTGTAAGCGCAGATACAAACAACATTTCCGCATAGGGCATATAGGATAAAGTATCCCTGATTTTGCCCGTCATTTCACGCATGGTCTTATCATCTTTTTCAATGGCATCCCATTTATTTACAACAATTATAACAGCCTTGCCTCTTTCGTGGGCAATACCCGCTATCTTTGCATCCTGCTCAACCACACCTTCTTTGGCGTCAATTACAAGCACAACAACATCCGCACGTTCCACTGCACTGACGGTACGTACGATCATAAATTTCTCCAAATCTTCTTTTATTTTGTTTTTACGGCGAAGTCCTGCGGTGTCAATAAACACATATTCCTTACCGTTATATTTAATCTCCGTATCCACCGCATCTCTGGTTGTGCCCGCAATATCGGATACAATCAGTCTGTTTTCACCAAGCAGTTTGTTAATAATGGAAGACTTTCCTACGTTGGGCTTACCTACAATAGCCACACGTACACGTTCATCTTCTTCCTCATCTGCCATGGCTTCTCTGTTAAAATGAGAGGTTACCTCATCCAACATATCGCCGATACCTAGTCTGTTTACGGAAGAAATGGGATGGGGATCACCAATACCCAAATTGTAAAACTCATAAACATCCGCCATATACTTCTCAAAGCTGTCCACCTTATTTACAACCAGCACAACCGGCTTGTGGGAACGACGCAGCATATCCGCCACCTTAGCATCCGCATCCACCAGTCCCTGCTTTACATCCACCATAAAAATGATGACATCTGCAGTTTCAATGGCAATCTCTGCCTGCGCACGCATCTGGGACAGGATAATATCCTTGCTGTCCGGCTCGATACCGCCGGTGTCAATCAATGTAAACGACATATCCAGCCATGATACATCCGCATATATTCTATCCCTGGTAATACCCGGGGTATCCTTTACTATGGAAATATTCTCTCCCGCAAGTGCATTGAACAGCGTTGATTTACCTACATTGGGTCTGCCCACTACTGCAACTATAGGTTTCCCTTTTTTCTTAGCCATTCTTTACCTCCGTTTACTCTGCAAATCGATTTATGAAATAATTGTGTGTAAAAAGTCATATCCGCTTGATTTTACAATATTAATCGGCACTTGTAAAGCTTTTTCAAGCTCTCCAAGCGTTATATCATCCAGGAATACATCCTCCCCGCTTCGCAGCACATTCTGAGGTAAATACAACATATCACCCAGCTCTGCATTTTCCAGCTGTGCTTTTATATCCTGTCCAGTCAGCAATCCGGACACGGTTATATTTTCACCAAAGAAATCATTTCTAACAGCATATACCTGAATATTTATCTGCGGCCACTTTGCCATGATTTGATCGGTCATTTTCTTTATATAGGGATATGCCAGCATACCTGTGGCAATTGATATCTTCTTAGCCTTGGCATTTATCCCTTCCGCTACTGTACTTTCAAAGGCTTCACCGAATTCATTGATCATCAGCCTCAACATACCCACACCATTTTCCAGCTGCAGATATCCGTCATATCGGCTCTCTTCCGGCAATTCCTGCTCCGCCAGAATATACCACTCATCACTGGCATGGATGAAGTGGCATCCGTATTGCTCCATACATATGTCCTGATACTTATGAATCAGCGTAAGCACCTCTGCCGCGTCCTCTTTTGTAAACGGTTCCAGGGGATATAATCCCTCCCGATACTTGGATAAACCAACCGGCACCACGGATACGCTTTCCAGGTGTGGCAAATAGCGCATCAGTTGCTGAATACTGTATTCCAGCTCTCCACCGTCATTTACCCCCTTACAAAGCACAATCTGACCGTTCATGGTAATGCCCGCCTCATAGAGTTTGTCTACTTTCTGAAGCGCCTCTCCTGCAAAACGGTTATTCAGCATCTTACAGCGTAGCTCCGGATTCATGGTCTGAAAGGAAATGTTAATGGGCGACAAATGATATCTGCAGATTCTGTCAATATCATGGTCACTCATATTGGTCAGTGTAATATAATTTCCCTGTAAAAAGGAAAGCCTGGAATCATCATCTTTGAAATAAAGGGTTTCCCGCATCCCCTTAGGCATCTGATCAATAAAGCAGAAAATACATTTATTATGACAATGTCTGTATTCATCCATCAGACCATTTTCAAACGCGATACCCAAGTCCTCATCAAAGTCCTTGTCCACTTCAAGGAGCCACTGCTCACCGTCCGCCTTCTCCACCAGCACCTCAATATAAGAATCCTGTATTAAAAACTGGTAGTCAAATATATCTTCTATTTCCGTATTGTCTATCGCCAGTATCTTGTCTCCCGGTTCAATCCCCATCTCAAGAGCGATGCTGTTCTCCTCAACCGACTTTACCACATGTGCCTTCTTCACCGTAAATATCCCTACGCTTTCCATCGTAATTTTCCTAAATTATTTACCTCTATGATACTAGAAATTCCTTGACGTGTCACTAGCATAATGTTATAAATTAATTGTTATTTAATAAAGAAAAATGGAGAACTATCATGCCCAATTTAAGTGAAATCGAAAAATCCTTACCGGTTGCTCCCATAAAGATAATCGCACTGCAATCCGCTGAAAAGATGGGTCAGGAAGTAAACGATTATCTGGTGCATTTCCGTCGTAGCATTCATAACGACATTGCCAAGGAAGATCCGGCTTTTCATGGATATATAGAAGATAATTATCTGGCAACCTGTGAAACCCCCCGTTTCTCTTCAGGTGAAGGAAAAGGCCGCCTGAGAGAAAGTGTCCGCGGTAAAGATGTATTCATTCTTGTAGATGTATGTAATCATAGTATTACATATCAAATGAACGGTTATACCAACCATATGTCTCCCGATGATCATTATCAGGATTTAAAGCGTGTTATCGCAGCCTGCAACGGCAAGGCACATCGTATCAATGTTATCATGCCTTTCTTATACGAAGGCAGACAGCATAAGAGAAACGGCCGCGAATCCTTGGACTGTGCTTATGCACTCCGGGAACTGCGCGATATGGGCGTATCCAACTTTGTTACCTTTGATGCACACGACCCCAGAGTACAGAACTCTACACCTTTAAGCGGTTTTGATAATTTCACAACCCCTTACAATTTTATTAAAGCACTGTTAAATGCTGAAGATGATCTGATTGTGGACAAGGAACATCTGCTGGTAATCAGTCCCGATGAAGGTGCGCTGGACAGAGCCATTTATTTTGCCAGTGTTCTTGGCGTAGATACCGGTATGTTCTACAAAAGACGTGATTACTCAACCATCGTAAACGGTAAAAATCCCATTGTTGCCCATGAATTTCTGGGAGATAACATTGATGGCAAGGATATTATCATTATCGACGATATGATTTCCTCCGGAGGAAGCATGCTGGATACTGCCCGTCAGTTAAAAAGCATGAATGCCCGCCGTGTATATATCTGCTGTACCTTCGGACTTTTCACCGATGGTCTGGACGCTTTTGATAAGGCATATGAGCAGGGCGACTTTGACAAGGTTATTACTACTAACCTGACTTATCTCCCTCCCGAGTTGTATACCAAGCCTTATTTCATCGAAGCAGATATGAGCAAATTCATTGCATCCATCATAGATTTTATGAATCATGATTCTTCACTTGCCAATGTACTTGCTACTACCGAAAAAATTCACAGCATTCTGGATGCATACAATTCCAGAAGTTCTCAATTCTTTGATTATGAAATGTAGAGAGTTTCCTCTCTCTTATCACAAACGGGACACGCTTTATGCGTGTCCCGTTTTACTATGCTTTTCCTTTATATTCCGGAAAGGATATGGTTACCTTGAACAAGTCACCATCCAGATAAATTACAAAATTGCCTCCCTGGGCCATAATCAGACTCTTTGCAATGGACAAACCAAGTCCACTACCTTCCGTGCTTCTTGCCGTATCACCACGGATAAAACGCTCTGTCAGTTCCTCAGGTTTAATATTCATTTGATAAGCTGAAATATTCTTTACGGATAAACTGATAATTCCGGCATCCTGCAGTAAATCGATATATACTCTGGTATTTTCCAGCGCATACTTATATACATTATTGAACAGGTTTTCCAGTACTCGCCACATTCTGCGACCATCCGCATATATACATGCATTTTCTATCTGTTCAGTATATACAATCTGTAACTGTTTCTCTTCCAGCTTCTCAGAAAACTCTCCAATGGCCTGTTTGAGCATTTCACCCAGATCCAATGTCTCCATATTCAATGTGATATTACCGGAAGAAATCTTAGATGCCTCCACCAAATCATCAGTCAATTGTTTCAGTCTCTGGGCTTTTGAGTCCAGTACCTCGATATAACTCTTGGCCGGCTCCTGCTCCAGCTTCAGACGCTTTAACAAATCCACATAACTGATAATAGATGTTAACGGCGTTTTAATATCATGTGAAACATTGGTTATCAGATCCGTCTTCATCTGCTCATCCTTCATACTGGTACGAACAGCCTTGTTAATTCCCTCTCCGATATTATTTACCGCATCCGCAAGTTCGCGGTTGGCACCATGCAGATTCTCCACATCCACCTTATATTCCACATCACCGTTTCGAATCTTGTTGATACCTTCTACAATCTCCTTGCGCTCCATTCCCTGCTTAAAAATAAAAATACCTACCATACCATCGAACACAATGATACCGGCCACAATCAGGATGATTATCGGCACATTCCCCATGAATTGAAACACTGCAAATACACCGATGAGATTCACCAGTAAAAAGAAATTGTACGGAAGTAATATTCTGATAGATACATTGCTATGATATAAAACATGGAATACCGCTACTTTTATTGCCTTAAATACATAATAGAAAAGGCTCTCTTTAAACAGGTTACGTGAACGGATTCTTCTCATGAGACTGTACCAGATGGTTGTTACTGCCAGACTCAGAGAGAAACCATACAAACCATAAGTACCATATTCATACAACATGGTCACATCAATACCCCAATAAGCATTGTCCACATTATGTAATATATCCGCAATGGCCGCTATATCCATAATGCCTCTGAGCCCCATATAACATGCTGCTCCAACAAAAATTGCCACCACTGCCACAATTTCCGTCCATATGTGGTCTATCCAAATCAGGTAATAGCTGATACTGCCATCATCATGCTCATTCACTCCAGCTGTTAGTGACAAATAAACCCATATAATTACCCATAAAATAGAAAGTACGGAAATTGCCAGCATTACCTTTGATACATTTGGTACTACTCTGTTGTACACTTCATATGCGTTATAAAATGCATCTCCCTTTACAGCATAATCCGTATCTATTCCCATCCATATATGAGTAGTCTCCGGAAATGCATATGCATAAGTGCTCAAATTATCGTAAATATCCCTCTCTGTCAGGTTTGTATTACCTGAAAAGGTCAAATCATCCGGATAATAGATAAAATACCTTTTATACTCTGAAAAGAACTCTGTCACTGCTTCTTCATCTGCAGTCAGCATTTCCGGTATATTGGAATATGTATGAATTTCCTGTTCATTGGTCAGTCTTATACAATACTTCAGATTGGTATTCACACCTGCATACAGAGAATTGCTGAGTCTGTACTGCTCATAATTGGAATATACAGAACCAATTGTTTCTACCAGATAATTCTGCAGTATGGCATAATCTTCCCAGTTGCTCACCTGGTCCGCTAAAAGTTTCTTGCCTTCCACATTGGCATAGCGACAATTCAGCATGGATATATGGACCATAGTCTGTCCGTTTTCTTCCTTGGACATTCTGAAAAACTGAGAATTCTGTGCCATAATATAGGAAAAAATCAGTTCTTCCAGTTTCTCGGGTGCAGACTGCTCCACTAAAATTACCTTCTCTGCCAATTCGTTGTACGTATACACCTGCTCATCGCTAATTATGACCTCGCTTGTAGCATCCGGCTCAACATGAAATCCTTTGAAATATAACTGCCCGAATTCATCCACGCCAAAATTCTCTGCAGTATACTGCAACGGAAAATATCCCATGAACTCATTTTTAGTCATAATACGTTCCGTATAAACAACTCCGTATTTGCTCCATTTTATCAAATCTTCCAGCTTATATTGGGCTGTAATATGATACTGCATATCTGCATTTCTCCGATTCACATAGGCAGCAATATCGATTTCTTTATCCGGGTCAAAATACCCTTTTGTCTCCATCTCTCCCTTCAGCACCACCAGATTAATGATTTCGCCAATAGCATTGGTGAAGATGGAGTGGTATAACTCTGTATCCTCAAATTTATCTCCGGTATCCAACGGGTCCAGTTCATATGTCTTCGTTCCCTGACCGTTCTGTACCGTAATAAAGGAATTAAACAAAATTCCGGCAATCAGCAACATAATGCACATTACAATGCAATGCTGCAAAAGACCAAGTCCCAAACGTCTCCAGTTTATTTTTTTCATTTATATAATGCCCTTTCCTATGGCTACTGCTTGTCTATCTTGTAGCCTACGCCCCAAACTACCTTTAAATATCTGGGCTCCTTAGGATTGATTTCAATCTTTTCCCTGATATGTCTGATATGTACCGCCACCGTATTGTCTGCACCGATAGCATCCTCGTTCCATATATTTTCATATATCTGATTGATAGAAAATACCTTGCCCTGATTTTTTACCAAAAGCAGCAAAATATTATACTCAATAGGGGTCATCTTCACTACTTCACCATCCACAGTCACCTGCTTGGTTTCATCGTCAATCATCAGACCGCCCACCTGATAAACGGACTGCCCTTCGTTACCAAGACTTCCGAGAGAGGTATAACGACGTAGATTAGACTTTACTCTTGCCACCAGTTCCAAAGGATTAAACGGCTTGGTAATATAATCATCCGCACCGATATTCAGACCGAGGATTTTGTCGGAATCCTCTGATTTAGCTGACAAAATAATAATGGGGATACTGCTGTATTCCCTTATTTTCATGGTTGCACGGATACCATCCAGCTTCGGCATCATGATATCCATAATTAACAGGTGTATATTCTCCCTGCCAAGTATTTCAATTGCCTGCTCTCCGTCATAGGCCTTGAAAATCTCATTCCCATCCTGACACAGATAAATCTCTATCGCGTCCACAATTTCCTTATCATCATCACATACTAAAATATTTGCCATTGTAACCGTCCCTCGCTTTTCAAATAATCGACACCTTCTCCCGCGTGTCGCACACTACCTTTCTATTAAAACATTTTTTTATTAAATAATCTCTATCAAAATATTAATTGTTTTTTAAGTTTTGTAGATATGATAAAACGCATTTTTTATCCACTGGATTTCTTCTCCCTGAATCGCCAGCACATCATACCTGACGCCTTGGTTAGAACTGACATGATGCAAATAACGATAATAATCTGCTGTCCTGCATATTCTGCATTGTTTTTTATAATTCACTGCCTCCAATGCCCTTCCCTTATTTGTGCTTTGCCGGTACTTTACCTCTACAAATACCAGATATCCTTCATGATATCCCACGATGTCCAGCTCGCCTCTGCTGCTGTGAAAATTGCGCTCAACAATGTGCATGCCCTGCTGTTCCAAATATCTGCAAGCCACTACTTCCTTTTCATCCCCTGTTTTTCGATTATTCAAATCCCCTTAGCTCCCTATTTTCCCTTTCCATAATATGAAATCATATATACCTACTTTGCAATCATCCATTCCATCTGATAATAGCTGCTATTTCATCTTGGACTTAATTTTGTCCATAGAGTCCACAAATATCAATATTTCTGCCACCACTTCATAAAGCTCCGGCGGTATCATATCTCCGATTTCCAGCTTGGACAAGGTATCCGCCAGCTTATCATCCCTATGTACGGGAACATCGCTTTCCTTTGCCTTTTCAATAATACGCTCCGCTAATATCCCGCGGCCTGAGGCAATGACCTTCGGTGCATCTTCAGAAGGATTATATTCCAGCGCAATCGCCTGCTTTATTTTCTTCTTTTCCTCAGTCATAAGTTCCTCCTATCCTCTTACATCAAAGGAATACATCGCAATAGGGATTTTGGGCTCCTGCTCCAGCAGGCTGTCAATTCCAGCCCGGGGTGCATCCTCTGCTCCCTCTTGATTCCGTACCTGCAACTGAAAGTTACAATTATAACCTCTTTTCGCCAATCGCTCTGTCAAAATATCCAGATGATCATTGATAAAATCCAGCATATCGTCATCCTGCAGATAAAAATTGGTACTCAGCTTTTCGTTCTGCATGGCCACATATACATCTACCGGCCCCAGATGATCCATATCCAGATGCAGAAGTGCACTGATTTGTCCATCCTTTGCCGCTAAATGCTTTTTGTTGGTATATACGTACAAATCCCCGTGTGCTTCTCCCTGTTGTAACCGTACAGGCAATTGCACATAGGTGTACATCTGATTCAATTGCTGCATAAAATCCAGATTCTGAACCATATTCGTAGTAGCCTTATATACATTGGAATTGGTCTGGGCCATTTGCTCCATGCTCTCAGCCAGCTCAGTTAGCTGCTCGCTCAGCCTGCTGTATAGCTCCTGTACCTTCCCCGGTGTCTCCATTTCCTCCGGTGCAAGCAACCACTTATTCTTTATCACTTCAAATAGGGACTGTAACATATCTTTATCATTCGCTGCAGTCAGCTCCCTATTTTGTCCCAGCAACTGCTCCAGTCCATTCATCAGCTTATCTATGTTTCCGGCGTTTTCTCCTGCCTTTGCCAGCAAATCCCGGATTCCTGCAGCATCCCATGTCATGCCTTCGTTTACAGATTGCAGCAATTGATTCACATTTCCGCCGGCCTGTACCTGTCCATCTGTCAGCTGCACCGATTGTTGCAAACCATTCTCTGTCACATTTCCGTTTATTACCGCTCCTGTAGCAGTCCGGGATGCACCTTCCGGACCTGTCTGCTGTACATTGGCCCCTTCTCCGGTTCGCCCTGATGCCAGATTCATAAACAATTTCAGCAAATCCCCGGCTTCCGCAAACTTACCCTGAGCTACCATCTCACCCAGCATACCGGGTACATCCTGCAGCACCTGATTCATTCCCTGCAGCAGACTATTATTTAGATTTTTGTATGCTGCATATTGATTCAGATTGGCTTCATTCACTTCTACCCCGAATTTATGCAGATTCACAATATCTCCTACTTCAGCAGCAGGATACGTATTCATTTCACGATAAACCTGCTGCAACGTATTCTTATCAACAGGTAGTCCCTTCTCCATTAATTTAGATGCCATAGCAAGGGTTTTGTCCGTCAACGGGATTCCCGCCATATCAAGTGCCTTCATGGCTGTAGCATCCGTAGCCATATTCTCATAAAGAGGGCTTAAGGTCAGCACACTGCCGTTATTTTTTACCTGAAAGGTCATATTCCTGCCCACTTCCAGATTCATATCCTGATCCAGCTTAGCATGAATCAGCAGCTCATCCAGCAGTCTGATTTGTACCTCGCTGCCGTTTTTGCCGATAATCTCACCCAAAATCGTCTGTCCCGGAGCCAGGGAGCTGATTTGCTGCTTAATGGCTTCTGCCGTCAGCTGCTGGTTCGTATTGACTCCGGCGGTGTAATCCTGTGATGCCACCGGTCTGTTATTCAAAAAAATATTCGCCAGATTCATTCCCTGCTCCTTTCTATTTTTTCGCCGCTATTGCTTCCATAACGCGGCTATATGTGGCATATTTCTTAATCCGCCTGCTGTACCCATTCCAATTCTTTTGCAGGTACAATCACATAATTCTCTGCCCCTTCACCAACACGCATGTACACATTATTTATTCCTGCCTGAATGATTGTCCTCGCACATATCGGACACGGTTTTGCTTTATGTATAGAATTATCCTTGGGGTTAACACCTGTCAAATACAAATCTGCCCCTATGGTTTGTTGCCTGGAGCAATTTAACAAAGCATTTGCTTCTGCGTGAATCGCACGGCAGATTCCATACCCATCCCCCTGATGCATGTTTCTTTCTATTCGTGGACATATACCTATATCACAACAATTTTCAAAACCTCTGGGAGCACCATTATACCCCGTGGAAATAACAACGTCGTCTTTCACGATAACAGCCCCATATTTTCTCTTAATGCAGGTACTTCTATACGCGAAAACCTCTGCGCAATTTAAATAAGTGTCTATTTTGGAGACTCTTTCTCCGCTTTTGGGTTTGACCATATAACACCTCTCTCATAGGATAGTTTTATAATTCCGCAATCGTAACTGTATAGTTCAATCTATGGCTCTTCTTTTTAATCCCGGCTAGCAAGCGTTCTATTTCAGAAGCACTTTTGGATTCATTATCAGCACTAAACCAATATATCTGATTGTTCTCCATATCCATCTCATTGTCAGTTGCTTCCAACTCGATTCCTTGTACATTTTGGCTGAGGAAAGCATCTACTTCTATTTCAATACCCAGTTCTTTTTCAATATCCAGTAAATCCCCGCTTTTCCAATCAAAAAAATGTACTTTTATCACTCTAATATCTCCCGTTCATCAAAAACTATAAAGGTGTCGTTAGCTTGGCAAATCCCCCCACCAAACACCCTGGCTTCACACAATCCCCTCTGCATTTACACGAATTGCATAAAACTTCCGAAAAACTTCCGGTTCCTTCATCATTGTTTCTTTCATGGCTCTCAGCCTTCTTTTTCCAACCCGTCTGTCAAGTATGGCAAATATTCTAACCAAAAGGTCTTCACTTATTAAGCTTTGCTCTATGCTTTGATTATCAAATTCCTCAAAAGCACTATAAAAACAACGCTGGTCAAACATCCCTAATTTCAAAGCCGTATCATCCATGAATGCCATTTCCGTATGCATTCTCTTTTCATAAGTGTCATCCTTCGGAAGTAAGTGAGCTTTCGTCCAGTTATTCCAATAGCACCCGCTTATGATTTCTTTCCCATCATATCTTATGGCTGCTCTGCCTTCATGATCCGGACTTTGGTTATAGGATGTTGCAAAATATTGAATATGTCCTCGTAAACTTACAGCCAGATAATCATTTTCCAATTTATTTCTGATACCACTCCATGTGGACATAACCAATATCTCCTCCTTAAATTCAACATTCATGCTACAGCACCAATTGATTTAGCTTTTTGTCAAATCCGGCTGTTTCGCACACACCAAATGCCTTGAAACCACGCAGGGGACGTACATTTCATTTTCCCATTGCCTTAATCCAAAAATCTTATATAAAATTCTTAATAAAACTCCTTCTATGTATAGGTGTGGGACCATACTTTTTCAGCGCTTCTATATGTGCCGCACTGCCGTAACCCTTATTACCCGCAAAATCATACTCCGGAAACACACTGTCATACTGCACCATCAGTCTGTCTCTGGTGACCTTGGCAATGATGCTGGCAGCTCCGATGGAAATGCTCTTGGCGTCACCCTTGATAATGGGCACCTGTTTTATGGACACTCCCGGTATGGTTACCGCATCATTTAATAATACATCAGGACATACCTTTAAGGAGGCTATGGCATCCCGCATGGCCTCATAAGTGGCCTGTAATATATTAATTTCATCAATGCGCTCCGGAGTAGCGTACCCGATACCGCAGGCCACTGCCTTTTCCATGATGATATCGTAAAGCTCCTCTCTCTTTTTTTCGGAAAGTTGCTTAGAATCATTTATATATAAAATATCACAGTCCTTGGGTAAAATCACTGCACCTGCCACCACCGGACCGGCAAGAGGGCCTCTGCCCACCTCATCAATGCCGCAGACATAGCCCAGAACCTCATATTCCCGCTCATAGGCCTTCAGCTGCTCTGTACGGGCGATTTCCTTTTCCATGGCCTGTATTTTCTTCTTTGCGCTTTCTACCAGCTTCTGTACACTGTTACGTTCATCCTGCTCATAAGAAGCAATAAATGCAGGCAGCTCTGCAAAAGAAGCTGCCTGCAAATCATTTTTGATTTCACTTACACTTTTATTTTCCATATGTATCCCCTCTATTCTACCACTCCAAAACCTTCGAAGGGCCAGATGCGCACCCATGCTCTGCCGATAATGTCCTGGCGCTTGATATTTCCCACGTCAAATTCTCTACTGTCACTGCTGGCATTGCGGTTATCTCCCATTACAAAATACTCATCCTCACCAAGGGTAATGGGTTCGGTTGCCCTGCCTCGATTTGCCTCCTTTATGATTTCCCGGCCATAGGACTCCTGCAAGGCTACCTCTCCTTCACCGGAATCAATATAAATAGTTCCATCCTCCGCAATTCGGATCGTTTCACCGGGCATACCGATAATTCTCTTGATATATCTGGTATCCTCTGCATATTTATATGGAAATACAATTACATCAAATCGCTCCGGTTCCTTGAAGCGGTAGGAAATTTTATCTACCAAAAGCTGGTCCTCATGCTGCAAAGTGGCTTCCATGGATGAACCATCCACCACTGTACGCTGCACCACATAGGTAATCATCAGATACGTAAATAACAGAACCACCAAAAGATAGATTCCTGTACTCAATAATTCTTTTAATACTTTATTCATCCCTTTATCTTCCTTTCTGTCTGACTTTGCTGTCCTACGGACGTTCCAAAGAAATACGCCCCAGTCTGCCTGCACGGAAATCATCCAATAAAATATCAGCTGCCTTCACCAAATCCAGCTGTTCCCCCTTCAAATAGCACTTCCTGCTTTCCGCAATAGCAGCAAGTGTGTCCACCGCTTTCTCGGCATACTCTATCTGATAACGATTTGGGATTGCCTGGGAATAGTGCTCCTTTAAAGCTCCGATTAAATCGCATGCAAGCTCGTCCATGATAATGATTTCATCATTCATGGAACCGATAAATGCCAGATTTCTACCTACAATCTGATCTTCAAATTTAGGCCAGAGAATACCCGGTGTATCCAGCAGTTCCAGGCTCTTATTCAGACGGATCCACTGTTTACCCTTGGTTACACCCGGTTTATTACCGGTTTTGGTACAGGCCTTTCCTGCAAAAGAGTTGATAAAAGTGGATTTGCCCACATTGGGAATACCTACTACCATAGCTCTGACAGGTCTGTTCACGATACCGCGTTTACGGTCTCTTTCTATTTTTTCTTTACATGCCTCCTGCACCAGAGGATTAATTGCCTTAATTCCCATGCCGCTTCTTGCATTAATTTCCAATACATAAATACCCTTTTCCTGGAAATACTTGACCCACGCTTTATTTGCTGCCGGATCTGCCAAATCGGACTTATTTAAAAGTACAATTCGGGATTTATTCTTTCCCAATTCATCAATATCCGGATTTCGGCTGCTTAAGGGGATTCTGGCATCCACCAGTTCAATCACCAAATCCACTAATTTTATATCTTCCTGCATCATACGACGGGCCTTAGTCATATGACCGGGATACCATTGATAATTCATTTTATAACCATGTCCTTTCCTATTTCAAAAATCCCATTTCGGAATCTTCCAGCGACAACTTAAACCAGGCTTTACCTATAATATCCTCTCCACTGATTGCTCCGATATTAGCCGAACGGCTGTCCTCACTGTTGTTGGGATTGTCTCCCATACAAAAATATTCACCAAATGCCAGCGTTATCTGGTTTACAGCTATCCCCGCATCTAAAATCTCTTCGCTCACCCATTCAGATTTCGCATCATTTACATAAAGTTCTCCGCCAATAATCTGTACCTTATCCCCGGGAACGGCTACTACACGTTTCACATAATAATGGGAATTCTTATTGCCGTTTGGCAAAAAAACCACCACATCCCCATGGTCGGGAGAAGTTATAGAATAAATAAACCGATCAATCAAAACATTCTGCTCGTTCTTTAAAGACGGTTCCATGGAAACGCCTACCATACCAATGCGCAGTCCATAAAAGTAATTCAATACTGCCGCAAGAAAAAGCGCCACCAAAATACCGGCAATCCAGCTAAACGCTTCTTTGATAATTGCCGGATTCCACTTTTTCTTTCTTCTATAAAAACTGAGTCCCTGATTCTTTCTCATATTCTGTCAAACCCACATTACACCCAATAAAATATTAACCTCTGTTACTCACACCGCTTTCATTCCGGCACATTTTCCAAAGTAACACTCATCTAAGAGTATACCACAAAAGAAACAAATAGAAAAGGACAACTACATCAGTAATTGTCCTTCATCAGCATTAATTATCTAACGATTTCTTTAACCTTTGCTCTCTTACCTACACGGTCTCTTAAGTAGTTCAGTTTAGCACGTCTTACCTTACCTCTTCTAACTACTTCAATCTTCTCTACGTTAGGGGAATGTAAAGGCCAGGTCTTCTCAACACCAACACCGTTAGAAGCCTTTCTTACAGTAAAGGTTTCTCTGTTGCTGCCACCCTGTCTCTTAATAACAACGCCTTCAAATACCTGAATTCTTTCGCGGTTACCTTCCTTGATCTTACCATAAACTTTTACGGTATCACCAACTGAAAACTCGTCTACAGTTGCTTTTAACTGTTCTGCTTCGATTTCCTTAATAATATTACTCATTTCGTGAGCCTCCTTCATAAAATGGATGTTCTTAATACCTACTCAATAGTAACAGAGGACCATCTCGTTTACACAACGTTAAGATTATACAACAATGTTTTTTAGATTGCAAGTGTTTTTTAATAAACTTCTGTCTGCTTTGACAAAATTTATCTGCTAAGCTGCCAAACCGGCTCTGATGCCACATAAAGTCCCAGTTTTTCCTGCAAAGTAATGGTCTCTTCATCTGAAACAGGTACCTGCAGATAAGGAATTCTGCCGTTTTCTTTCTGCTTATTGATTACAAATGCTTCCAAAGAACCTTCTATTACGCCGCCCTGATACTCAGGCAGCACCTTGGGCAAACCAATTTTTCCGTCTGCTTCTTCCACAATATGCCCCACCGGCATATCTTCCACATAGGCGCCATATACTGCAGCGTTTTCCTCATTATCCATCCTGCGGATATCCTTATGCCGCATGGGCATGGCATCTTTCAGTGTATAGCAGGCATTTACCAGTGCCATTACGTTTATGGCAGTGTTTTCTGCTTCTGCTGCACCGCCCTCTATGCCTTCGCTTAGTGCCCTTTCCATAGTCCACTTTTCCTGCACAAAGTCCGCAGCAAACTGTGGCTGTGCATAACAAATCCGGCATTCTGCAGGCATCAGATCCACCATCCTATGAGCATCCTTTTCATTATCCGTAGTCATCATACAGACTCCTGCACGTTTATTATACAGTAATATATTTCTGCCCTTATGATACAAGGGCTCTGCCATACCGCTGGCAAGCGCCTCCATCATATGTATATGGTTACGCTTCTGCTTAGACAGACGTTTTATCAGCTCTTCGCTCAATAAGTACTTTTCATACAAATCCGGTCTGGTACGCCTGGTACGTTCCTTGGACTGTTCTAAACGCCACTGTGTAATTTTCTTATGATTGCCGGACAAAAGTACAGGGGGCACAGCCTTGCCCATCCACACTTCCGGCCTGGAATACTGGGGATATTCCAGCAGGTTATTATGAAAGCTCTCTGTCTCTGCTGAAACATCATTATTCAGCACACCGGGAATCAATCTGGAAATGGCATCTATCATAACCATGGCAGGCAATTCACCGCCTGTGAGTACATAGTCACCTATGGACACATAATCAGTAACGATTTCCTCCAGCACACGTTCATCCACGCCTTCATAATGTCCGCAAAGAAATACCAGTTCTTCTTCCCCGGCAAATTCCTCTGCCATGTCCTGATGAAAGGTATGACCTTGTGGTGTCACATAGATTGTACGCAGTTTTTTCTCTCCGCATACGCTTTTATATGCATCATATACGGGCTGTGCCTGTATCAGCATACCTGCACCGCCACCATAGGTATAATCATCCACCTTGCCATGCTTGTCTGTAGTATAATCTCTGATATTTACCGCGTTCACAGACAAAAGACCACCTTCAACAGCTCTGCCGATAATACTGGTATTCAGTCCCTGCTCTATCATCTCCGGAAATAAAGTCAATACATGAAACTTCATATCTTCTCACATTCTGCCGCATCCGCAGCCCTACACTTCATTAATCCAATAAACCATCCAAAATATGCACTTTTACATATCCGGATTCCACATCTACCTGTAATACACACTGCTTTATGGCAGGAAGCAGCAATTCTCTGCCATCATTCATTCTGATGACATATACATCATTGGCACCGGTCTCCATAACATCTTCCATAACACCGATTTCCTGCTCCTGCTCATCCAGCACCTTCAGTCCGATGAGGTCTGCAATGAAATATTCATCCTTACTCAATCTCACTGCATTTTTGCGTGGCACATACAATTCCTTCTGTCTGTACTTTTCCACATCATTTATATTATCAATACCCTTGAATTTCAAAATAACAAACTGTTTAAAGAATTTTACGCTCTCTATTTCCAGGGTCAACTGTTCTTTTCCTGTATCTAAAATTACTTCTTTTAAGCGCTTAAATCTGCGCGCATCATCCGTAGTAGGAAAAACCTTTACCTCACCACGCACACCATGGGTCGTGGTAATTACGCCTACTTTGAAAAAATCTTCCATAAAAATTACCCCTTCCGTTTCAAAAACCATATTGTAAAAAAAGGGGCGCTCGTCTGCGCCCCATCTGTTTTAGACGATTTCCACGTCAACTCTTTTATTGTCCTTGGTTGATGCTGCTTTTACAACAGAACGGATTGCCTTTGCAATTCTGCCCTGTTTACCGATAACCTTACCCATATCGGAAGCGGCAACATGAAGTTCAATCACTGTGTTCCTGCCTTCTGTTTTCTCAGTTACAACAACCTCTTCAGGATGGTCGACAAGAGCTTTTGCCAAAACTTCTACTAAATCCTTCATATAATCCACCTCCAAAGATTACATTACTATTTCTCGATACCTGCAACCTTTAACAGCTTAGCAACAACTTCAGTAGGCTGAGCGCCGTTTGCCAACCACTTCTTAGCAAGCTCTTCGTTAATCTTTACGATACTGGGATCGCCACTGGGATCATAAGTACCGATTTCCTCGATGAATCTGCCATCTCTGGGAGAACGGGAATCAGCAACGATGATTCTATAAAAAGGAGCCTTCTTCTGTCCCATTCTTCTTAATCTGATTTTAACTGCCATTGTTTTTTCCTCCAAAAAAATTAATTTATTATGTTTGGGTAAATACCCTATATGATAAAAACAATCTGTTTCGGAAACATCCGAAGGATTTGTTCTTATGCGCCTACATCTTTTGCTTCTGTCGAAGCCATCTTAACTAAAAGGGAAATCTGCCGCCCCGCCCCATACCGGGGAATCCGCCGAAGCCGCCACGCTTTTTGCCGCCGCCAAACTGCTTCATCATCTTCTGGGACTGTTCGAACTGCTTGATAAAGCGATTCACTACCGCGATATCCACGCCCGCACCTTTTGCAATTCTGTGCTTACGTCTGGGGTTCAAAAGCTTGGGATTTCTACGTTCTTCCTTGGTCATGGACAGAACGATTGCTTCCATATGCTTGAGCTGCTTTTCATCTATCATGGACTCCAGCTCTCCTGCCTTGATACCCATGCCGGGCAACATACTCAAGATACTGGATAAACCACCCATATTACGCATCTGCTTCATGCTTTCCAGGTAATCTTCAAAATCGAACTTACCCTTCTTCATGCGGCCTGCCATCTCACGGCCCTTTTCTTCATCCAAATCGATGCTGGCTTGCGCCTTATCAATCAGGGAAAGAACATCTCCCATACCCAGAATACGACTGGCCATTCTGTCGGGATAGAACTGTTCCATATCGGAAAGTTTCTCACCCATACCTACATACAAAATAGGTCTGCCTGTTACAGCTTTTATGGAAAGTGCCGCACCGCCTCTGGTATCGCCGTCCATCTTGGTCAGTACTACGCCGTCGATGCCCACCTTTTCATCAAATTCCTTTGCTACATTCACCGCATCCTGACCGGTCATGGCATCCACTACCAAAAGTGTCTGGTGTACGGTAACCTGCGCCTTAATCTCCTGCAGTTCCTGCATCATGTCTTCATCTACATGCAAGCGGCCTGCAGTATCCAGAATCACTACATTGTGACCGTTTTTCTCAGCATGAGCAATTGCCTGTTTCGCAATCTCTACGGGCTTGTGGTCCGTTCCCAAAGAAAACACGTCCACTTCCTGTTTCTTACCATTTATCTGCAGCTGCTCAATTGCTGCCGGTCTGTAAATATCGCAGGCTACTAATAAGGTTTTCTTACCTTTCAGCTTCAACTTTCCTGCAATCTTGGCAGTAGCTGTGGTCTTACCTGCACCCTGAAGACCTGCCATCATAATCACGGTAATTGCTTTACCGGGCTGCATGGCAATCTCTGTGGTCTCACTGCCCATGAGGGCAATCATCTCTTCGTTAACGATTTTGACAACCATCTGGCCGGGATTCAGTCCGTTCATCACATCCTGACCGATTGCTCTCTCTTCCACGCTCTTTACGAACTGCTTAACAACCTTGAAATTAACATCCGCTTCAAGGAGTGCCATCTTTACTTCTTTTAGAGCAGCCTTTACGTCCTCTTCTGTCAAACGGCCCTTGCTTCTTAAATTTTTAAATACATTTTGCAATTTGTCCGTCAAACTCTCAAACGCCATTAGTTACTCCTCTATAACTCTTCTAATAAACTCTTAGATAATTCTTTAATCTCCAGCAGTCTGCCATCTTCCGGTGCTGCTTCCGTCAGCTCCAGTATCCGTCCAAGCTTTTCCTTGGCTGAGGCAAACCGCTCCACAAGATGAAGCTTGGCCTCATAATCCGCCAGTATCTTGTCACATCGCTTAATCAAATCATGCACACCCTGCCTGCTGATACCTTGTAATTCTGCAATCTCACCAAGTGACATGTCATTGTACACGGCATCCTCATAAACAGCACGCTGATGTGGTGTCAGCAATTCACCATAAAAATCGTATAGTAAAGTTTGTTCAAATATTTTATCCATACTCTTACCACCCGTACTATAATACACAAAGAAATACCGGGTGTCAAGTATTTTTTCTTTACACCCGGTATTTTTATTCATCAGAGCAAACTCCACTATTTACAGCTTTTCACCGAACAAATTTTTGTAGCCCTCTCCAAAAATCTCCGTGGCACTACTTACAATCATAAAGGACTGGGGATCTTCTTCTTTGATAATATCTTCGGCTTTATGAGAAAGATGTTTGCGCATTACGCACATAATAACCTTTTTATCCTTACCACTGTATGCACCTTCTGCATGTACATAGGTTACACCAATCTCCAATTCCTCCAATAGTCGTCTTGCGATATGTTCTGATCTATCACTGATAATATAAATCAGCTTGGCACTGTCCCGTCCGTAAAGCACTACATCCAACAAAAAGGAATTCACAAATACCACCAGTGCTGCATACAAAGCCACATCCACGTCCTTAAATACAAACGCTGATAAAAATACAACCAAAGAATCTGCAACCAGAAAGATAGACCCCGTTTTCATATAAGGATACTTCAGACGCAGGAATTTAACAATAATATCCATTCCTCCCGTTGTTGCACCGTTTTTAAATATCAAACCCAGACCAAGTGCAATCAGTCCTCCTCCTGCCAGCGCAGCCAGTAACCTGTCATTTGTCACCGTCCCCGCATAGGACAATATATTGATGAGCACGGAAGATAAAACCGTACAATACACCGTAGAACAAATGAATTTCAAACCAAACCGCCACGCTCCGGCTATTAATATCGGAATATTGAACAGCAGAATCAATGTACCGGTTTCTATAGGTGTGATCTTACTGAGAATAATAGATATACCGGACACCCCACCCGGTGCCAAAGAATTCGGATCCAAAAACAAACTGATAGCCGCCGCATATATAACCACACCAATTGTCATCAATAGAAACTTCTTTATTCTGCTACGAGTCATATACTTATCCTCCCAATACTCCTTCACTCTCTAATATAGTTTTTGGGAGGCAAAAGGTGTTTTTATTGTAGTATGGCAATTTGTGCAAAAAATATAATAAGCAAACACCTAAACTGCGTTTTTAGTGACTGACAAAATCCACCGGTTACGTAGACTAGGCTCGAAGCCTCTGCTGAGAGGCTTTAGTCGTAGTTACCGGTTAGTTTGGCAGCACGTTGCAGTTGTTTGCGTTTATATTTTTTACACAAATTGCCTCGCATCATTCAAGTACCACCTTTTGCCCCCTAATCCTATATGACAAAAGAGAGCACATAGGGCGTGCTCTCGTAAATGCTTAAATATTCGTTCTTACAACTCTGGGCTTATAGCCTTCTCTCTCTAAAGCATCCATAATCTGGGCTTTATGCTCCGTACCGAATGCTTCCAAGGTAATACGCAGCTCCACTGCTGCATTTCTGTTAATGGACACAAACTGGTTGTGCTCCAGCTTAATAACATTGCCGCTTACATCAGCAATCACGGACGATACTCTGCTAAGCTCACCGGGTTTATCCGGCAAAAGCACTGATACCGTAAAAATACGGTCTCTCATAATCAAACCCTGCTGTACTACGGAAGACATGGTAATAACATCCATGTTACCGCCGCTCAGGATAGAAACAATCTTTTTATCCTTTACATCCATGTGCTTCAATGCAGCTACTGCAAGCAAACCGGAATTCTCTACTACCATCTTATGATTTTCTACCATATCCAGGAAGGCTACTACCAATTCCTCATCCTCTACCGTAATGATATCATCCAGATTCTGCTGAATATAAGGAAAAATCTTGCTGCCTGGTGTCTTTACTGCAGTACCGTCTGCAATGGTATTTACACCGGGTAATGTAGTTACTTCATTATTTTTCAGGGACTCCTGCATACAATTAGCGCCTGCAGGTTCCACACCGATTACCTTAATCTTAGGATTTAACAACTTTGCCAGAGTAGATACTCCCGTAGCAAGACCACCGCCGCCGACAGGCACTAAAATATAATCCACCAAAGGCAATTCCTTCACAATTTCCATGGCAATGGTACCCTGACCGGTGGCTACGCGCAAATCATCAAAAGGATGTATAAAGGTATACCCCTTTTCCTCTGCCAGCTCATATGCCTTTGCGCATGCTTCGTCATACACATCACCGTATAACACTACCTCTGCGCCATAGCTCTTGGTGCGATTTACCTTCATAAGCGGTGTGGTGGTAGGCATCACAATGGTAGCCTTCACACCATAACACTTTGCGGCATATGCCACACCCTGGGCATGATTGCCTGCAGATGCGGTGATCAATCCCTTCTGTCTTTCTTCTTCAGACAGAGTGCTCATGGTATAATAAGCACCACGAAGCTTATATGCACCGGTAAACTGCATGTTCTCAGGCTTTAAATACACTCGGTTCCCGGTCTGTTTGCTCAGGAAATCACTGTATATCAGCTTGGTTTCCAGGGTCACCTGCTTTACCACCTCTGATGCCTCTTCAAATTTTTCAAGCGTTAACATCTTTTCTTCCATTTTACCCTCTTTGAACACATAATATGTATCTCTCTGCGGGATTCATATAAGTGCTCTATTCTACATTTTCCTGATCTGTATTTAAATCAAATAATGCATTTACGAATTCATCAGAGTCAAACTTCTCCAAATCTTCGATGGTTTCACCTACACCGATATACTTCACCGGCACATTTAGTTCAGACTGAATCGCTACCGCAATACCACCCTTGGCGGTTCCGTCCATCTTGGTCAGTACAATACCGGTCAAATCTGCCACCTCACCGAACTCTCTTGCCTGTACCAGCGCATTTTGTCCTGTAGTTCCGTCAAGCACAATCAGATTTTCACGATGAGCATTGGGAAACTCCTTGTCGATGATTCGATTCATCTTACGAAGCTCCTCCATCAGGTTCTTCTTGTTATGCAGACGGCCTGCAGTATCAATCAAAAGCACATCAACACCTCTTGCCTTGGCTGCACTGACTGCATCAAATACCACACTTGCCGGGTCCGCACCTTCTACACCGCCTATCATGGGTACATCTGCACGGCGGGCCCATTCAGCCAGCTGGTCCCCTGCCGCGGCACGGAAGGTATCTGCTGCTGCGATCAATACCTTACGTCCTCTGTCCTTCAAAATACCTGCCAGTTTTCCTACAGAAGTGGTCTTACCCACTCCGTTTACACCGATTACCATAATAACGGACTGTACATTTTCGAATTCATAAGCGGTTTCATCTACCTGCATCTGCTCCTTAATGCTTTCAATCAACAGCTGCTTGCACTCGGAGGTTTGCTTCAAATGCTGCTCCTTCACCTGCTTTTTCAGTCTCTCAATGATATCCGTGGTGGCATTGATTCCGATATCTCCCATGATTAAAATTTCTTCCAGTTCCTCGTAGAAATCTTCATCAATGGAAGAAAAACCGCTGAATACGGAATCAATTCCTTTTACAATATTATTTCTGGTCTTGGTAAGTCCATCCTTTAATCGGCTGAAAAAGCCTTTCTTTTCCTCACTCATACCGTCACCTTCCGTTACAATTAATCACTTAAATCCTTATCAATCAGATTTACGGACACCAGGGTGGAAACACCCTTTTCCTGCATGGTAATACCATACAATCTGTCCACCTCTTCCATGGTACCTCTTCTGTGTGTAATCACAATGAACTGGGTACTCTTGGTCAGCTTGTGCAGATATTTTGCAAATCTGCCTACGTTGGAATCGTCCAGCGCCGCCTCTATCTCGTCAAGGAGACAGAAGGGTGAAGGCTTCAGATTCTGGATTGCAAACAACAGTGAAATTGCTGACAGTGCCTTCTCACCACCGGAGAGCTGCATCATATTCTGCAGTTTCTTTCCGGGAGGCTGTGCAATAATTCTGATACCTGCCTCCAGGATATCTTCATCCTCCATCAGCTCCAAGGTACCCTTACCGCCACCAAACAGCTCCTTGAATACCTTGTCAAATTCACGGCTGATTTCTGCAAATTTCTCCGTGAACTGTTTTCTCATAGCTTCATCCAGTTCCCGGATGATACCCTCCAGCGTAGCTTCCGCTTCTATCAAATCATCGTGCTGGGTCTTCATGAAGGTGTAACGCTCCATCAGATTCTTGAAATCCTCGATAGCATTTACATTTACATTGCCCAGTTTTTTAATCTGGTCTTTTAATTCAGAGATGTCCTTCTTCATGGCGGATAAATCCGTCATTTCTTCATCACGAAGCTTTGCCGCATCGCTTAAGGTAATCTCGTACTCATCCCACATGTAATTGATAAAAGATTCGATACCGTTTTCCAGCTTTTCCTTCTGTACACCCAGACGATATACTTCCTTGTCCAGGGCAGCCTTCACATCTGCCAGTTCCTGACTTCTGTTAAAGAAGTTTCTCTGCTTAGCAGAAAGCGCTTCCTTTCTTGCAACAGACTCATTCAGTCTAATGGAAGTTTCATTCTGTACATCAAAGGAAGCTGCAATGGTCTCCTGTATCTGCTGAATATTGTTCTGCTTTTCCTGCACATCGTTTGCATTGCTTTCCAGTGCTTTCAGCACCTCTTGAAGTTCTGCCTCAAAACGTACGATTTCGCTGTTAATACGATCCACATTGGACTGCATAAAGGTCTGGGTCTGCAAGAGCTTCTCCACCTTTACATCCCAGTCGGTAACCTTCTGGGCAGCGATACCTTCCGCCTCTCTTTGTGCTTCCATTTTCTTTTGCAATTCCAGTATCTGTTCCTGGAGCTGCTTTTCGTGATTCTCACTTTCATTCAGCTCCCTCTGGATACCTTCCTTGCCGTTGGTAATCTCAAAGATCTTGCTTTCAATCTCCAGTTCTTCCTGCTTTAAGCTCTGTACGCCTTCCACTTCCTCCTGCATACGTTCACGCACCTGGGTGATATTGATTCGCGCAGTGTTCTGTTCGATGGTCTTCATATTGATGTCCATCTTCAGTTTTTCCAAGGAAGCCCGCATCTGATTTCTGTGATTACGGATCTCTTCAATTTCTTTATTGATACTACTTTCTGTTTCCTGCAGTTTTTTGATTTTCTTTTCCAGTTCCTCTATTTCCCGACGTCTGCCAAGAAGGTTACTGTTATTTTTGAAGGCACCGCCGCTAATGGCACCACCGGGTACCAAAAGCTCACCTTCCAGTGTAACCATACGGATACTGTAATCATACTTCCGGGCAATCTTTACAGCGTGGTCCACATTATCCACTACCACAATACGCCCCAGCATCGCCTTGGCAACATTGGCATACTTCTTATCAATGGATACCAGTTCATCAGCCACACCGATGACACCCTTCTCCTCCAGCACCGCATCATCCTTCAACAGCTGCGGGTTAGTAATACTGGTCAAAGGCAGGAATGTAGCACGGCCCAGCTTGTTCATCTTCAGATACTGAATCATCTTTTTGGCAGTTTCTTCATCATCTGTAACAATATTCTGAATGTTGCCGCCAAGTGCAGTCTCAATAGCAGTTTCATACTGCTTCTCCACCTTGATAATATCTGCAACCACACCGATAATGCCTGCATGGCGCTCCTTTTGCTCCATGACCTTTTTAACACTGCCGCCGTAACCGTCATAACGCTCTGTAATATTCACCAGTACGTCCAGCTTGGATTTTTCCTGACTGTATTTGCCCTGGGCCTCCCTTAAGGCTGCATCCTTATTAATCAGTTCCTCACGGATATCGCCCAGTTCGAGCTCTGTAGCGGCCTGCTTTTCATTCATCAGACGCAGTTCTTCCGATACCTTCTCAAATATCTCTTCCAGTCTTTTAATATTTTCCTCACGCTCGGCTTCATCGGACTTGGCGCGAAGGAGCTTTTGATTCAGCTCTGCACGTCTGATTTTGGTCTGCTCCATCATGGTATCGAACTGTACGATTCTGGCACGGATACTTCCTCGCTGATTCAATTCATCAATAATGGAATTCTTACCCTGCTCAATGGTATCATTCAGTTCTTCTATCTGATTTTGTATCTGCAAAAGCTCCGCTTTCAATGCATCAGCAGTATCGGTAATCTCCTTAACCTGCTCATCGATGGCAGATTTCTCCTGCAAAATACCGTTCTTTTCCTCATTCTTGGATGCAATATCCCCACTAAGTGCCGTTTTACGCTTGGTCAGATGCTCTGCACTGTCTCCGGCAGAATGTATCTGCTCACGAAGCACATCAATCTGATTTTCCAGCTTGCTGCGCATCATACCACTGTCTGCCAAAGCATTTCGGGTCTCCTCAATGGTAACTTCCAGTTCTTCTAATTCATGCTGAATACGCTCGTACTCCAGTTTGATTTCATCGTACTGCACCGTACTGTCATTAAGCTGTGTGGAAGCAATCTGATACTTCTCTTCCACCTGCTTTAACTGTTCCTTAATACGGTTATGTTCAAGCAGGAACACATTTACATCCAGCGTTTTCAGCTCTTCCTTTTTCTTCAGATAAATCTTTGCCACCTCGGACTGTTTCTCCAAGGGACCAATCTGCTTCTCCAGCTCTGTCAGTATATCACTTACACGCACCAGATTCTGCTTTTCATTCTCCAGCTTATTCTGTGCTGCATTTTTACGTCTCTTAAACTTTACAATACCGGCTGCTTCGTCAAAAAGCTCACGACGCTCCTCCGGCTTACCGCTTAAAATCTTATCAATCTGGCCCTGTCCGATGATGGAATATCCTTCCTTACCAATACCTGTATCATAAAAAAGCTCATTCACATCCCTCAGTCGGCAAACTGTACCATTTATCAGATATTCACTTTCTCCGGAACGGTAGATTCTTCTTGCAACAGTTACTTCTTCGTAATCAATGGCAAGCTGATGGTCCGAGTTATCAAGTGTAATTGCTACATAAGCATAACTCAAAGGCTTTCTGGTCTCTGTTCCCGAGAAAATGACATCCTGCATACTGGCACCACGGAGTTGCTTAATACGCTGCTCACCAAGTACCCAACGCACTGCATCAGCAACATTACTTTTACCACTTCCGTTAGGGCCTACGATACCTGTAATACCATTGTGAAACTGGAAATTTATTTTATTTGCAAATGATTTAAATCCCTGTATCTCAATACTTTTTAAATACATATCCTCTTTCCCTCAAAAGCAATAATGCCTTATACGCCGCCTGCTGTTCAGCAGCTTTTTTCGTCCTTCCTGCGCCCTGTCCCAGACATTCACCTTCCATACGCACTTCCACTACAAAGGTCTTATCATGTTCCGGTCCGCTTTCTTCTGCCAGTTCATAAGAAAATTCTTTTTTAAGCTTACCCTGTATTAATTCCTGCAGATTACTTTTACTGTCAAAAAACAGCTCCTTATCCTCTAAGTCAGACAGAATATACTTCATAATATGTGCTCTGGCTTTCTCCATACCGCCATCCAGATATATGGCACCGATAACAGCCTCCATTACATCCGAAATAATACTGTCTCTCTTTCTGCCTCCTGTAGCCTCTTCACCCTTACCCAGTAATATGTATTTACCAAGCTCTATATCACGGGCACAAAAGGCCAAAGACGGCTCACATACAAGGGCTGCACGCCTCTTGGTCAGTTCTCCCTCCGGCACGTGAGGATAATTTTGAAACAAGTACTCACTGGATACCAACTCAAGTACAGCGTCACCCAAAAACTCTAAACGCTCATAATCCGGCATTTTATTAATTTTCTGCTCATTGGTAAAAGAGCTGTGCGTCAATGCCTGACGTAGCAGCTTTTTGTCCCGGAAACAATATCCTATTCGCTTCTCCAGCTCTTCCATAGTACCGTTTAGCATACAATCCTCCCTATCTGCCATCATACATAGGTAATCTTTACAGAAACAAACATCTCGCAGGTCAGCCTGCGAGATGTCTCACTTAGTTAATTACACTCTTAATAAGCTCAACTGCTTCTTCTACAGTAGTGATGTTTTCTGCGCTCTCTGCAGGAATCTCAATATCAAACTCTTCCTCGATTCCCATAACGATCTGGTAAACATCAAGTGAATCAGCACCTAAATCATCCGTAAAGGTGGAGGTCATTTTGATTTCCTCAGGATCAACATTAAGTACATCTGCAATTACCTTTTTCAACTTTTCAAATTCCATAATACAACCTCTTTCCTAGTCTTCTAAAACTATTTTTTCTTTAATTTTTTCATTTATTCTTTGCTCTTTAAAAGTAACACACTGCAATATTGAATTCTTTATTTCAATCGCTTTACTGCTACCATGTGTTTTCACAACCAGTCCCTTTAATCCAAGAAGCGGTGCACCGCCGTGCTCATCGGTACTAAAGGACTTCAATGTCTGCTTAAGCGCAGGCTTCACCAAAAGGGCACCTATTTTACTGCGCAAAGAGCTCATCATACCACTCTTTACCTTTTTAATCAGTGTAGCACCCACACCTTCATAGGTCTTCAAAAGTACATTTCCTACAAACGCTTCACAAACCGCAACATCCACTACACCGGCAGGTACATCTCTGGCTTCCACACTGCCCACAAAATTAATCTCCGGACAGTTTTTAAGCAGAGGAAAGGTCTCCTTCACCAAGGCATTTCCCTTCTCTTCTTCTGCGCCGATATTTATAATACCAACCTTGGGATTTTTAACACCCATAACGCTTTCCATATAAACGCTGCCCATCTTTGCAAATTGTACCAGATGTGAGGGTCTGGCGTCTACATTTGCACCACAGTCCAGCAATAAGGTCACACCGTTTTCCGTAGGAAGAAGCGGTGCCAACGGAGGTCTCTCCACGCCTTTGATGCGGCCCACAATAATTTGTCCTCCTACCAGAATCGCACCGGTACTGCCGGCAGAAACAATCGCGTCACAACTGCCGTCTTTTACCATATTCATCGCTTTCACAATGGATGAATCTTTTTTCTTACGAATGGCCATAACCGGCGGCTCCGCAGTCTCAATTACTTCTTCTGCATGCACAACCTCTAATCTGGTATCATCAAAGGTATACTTCCGAAGTTCATCCCTGATTACCGTCTCCCGGCCTACCAGAAACACCTTCACGCTATCACTCTCATTAAGCGCCTCTATTGCACCTTTCACAATTTCAGAAGGAGCATTGTCTCCTCCCATTGCGTCTACAGCAACATTAACAAGCTCTGCCATCTTCTTTACCTTCCAATATTTTCTTGGGTAAACACCTTATATAAATATACTAAACCATATAGTAAAAATCAAGCTATTTTTACATCCCCAAATAACACTGTTTAACTTATATTTCTTCTCTATTATTTAAAAATCACATCATACTCTTTTGTAGTCTCTGATGCTGTTAAAAATTGCTCTAAAATGACTCTGGTGTTTGCTCTCGCTTCATTCATAAACTCAGTATTTTCCAGTAATTCCTTTTCTTTTTCCTCTTCCAGCCTGCCCACCAAAGATACATAATCGGACATCTCCGTCGCATTAAAAATGGAATTGGACACATACGGAAATTCAAAGGATGACTCATCAATCTCATTTGAAAGAATTTGAAGCTCCGGCATGGTAATGAAAATCAGCTTTTTCTCATTATCAATCTCATATGTTACTTCCGATAAATCAATACCCACGCTTATTGTGCCTTCGTATGTAAACACCACTTTATCCGTGGTAAAAGGAACCTTTTTTCCAAACAATTCCTTATAATTTTCATAAGTATCTGCATCTGTATAATAGTACTTGGTGGATACAAGCTCACTGGCCGGCACTAAAACCTCCTGTATATTGTCTATCGTAAGCACAAAGTTCTCCTCTGTGATTGTATCATCCACAGTCGTAACTACGGGAGGCGTTTCCTGCTCCTGCGTCGTTTCCTCCTCTTTTAATCTTCCGTAACTCACACAAACCCCTATGACAAAACCGATTACTACAACCACCAGAATAAAAATAATCTGGTCTCTTACTTTTCTCACTTTTGCCTTTTCATTCAGACTCCATAAATAGTTCAGAAATACATTTTTCATTTGTTTTCCTCTTCTCTCGCAAAATATGCCTTTACCTTTACAATTGTAGCACATTCTTTCGTATAATCATACCTTTTTCACAAAATATAAAAAAGGGGTCTAAAATAAATGTTGGGGTGTATGATTGAAAAATCGTACGCTCCGGCATTTTTGTTTTATAATAATAAAAAACCTCCAAGTGCCAGTCTACCAAACAAACCACTCGGAGGTACATTAAATGCATAATTATTGTATCA
>JAZODQ010000098.1:0-19967 GCA_045597105.1 Acetatifactor sp. | reverse complement strand
AATTCAGAAGATTCCTTAAGCAAGAGGAAATGTAACTGATAATCAGAATAAGAAAGAGTAGGTTAGTTTTAAAATGGCTAAAAAAGTTGCAAAGAAAGTAACAAAAAAGCGTGTAAAGAAAAACGTTGAACGCGGACAGGCACATATTCAGTCTTCTTTTAACAATACAATTGTTACACTGACAGATGCTGAAGGTAATGCTCTCAGTTGGGCAAGTGCCGGTGGTCTTGGTTTTAGAGGTTCAAGGAAATCTACCCCGTATGCTGCACAGATGGCAGCTGAAACAGCTACTAAGGCTGCTTTAGTACACGGATTGAAGACGGTAGATGTATTTGTAAAAGGACCCGGCTCAGGACGTGAAGCAGCAATCAGAGCACTCTCTGCTTGCGGATTAGATGTAGTAAGTATTTGTGATGTAACTCCTGTTCCTCACAACGGATGCCGTCCTCCCAAGAGACGTAGAGTCTAGTCAATGGAGGAACCCCACGAAGTCCCGAGAAATTCGGTGCACACGGAGTGTGCATGCGGCATAGCTGCATGATTTTCAAGGTGGAACCGAGATATAAGAACGGAGTAAACAATAATGTTGGAAGAAGATGTAAATGGTTGCACCATGGCATTGTAAACAACTGATTAAGAAAGGGATAATAAAATGGCAGTAAATCGCGTACCCGTATTAAAGAGATGTAGATCCTTAGGCCTTGAGCCCGCATATTTAGGATATGACAAGAAGTCTAACAGAACCTCTGCAAGAGCAGGCAAGAAGGTTAGTGAGTATGGTCTTCAGTTAAGAGAGAAGCAGAAAGCTAAATTTATCTATGGTGTGTTAGAGAAGCCTTTCAGAAATTACTACAAGAAGGCAGACAGAATGAAAGGTATGACTGGTGAAAACCTGATGATCATGCTGGAGAGCAGACTTGACAGCGTTGTTTTCAGAATGGGTTTTGCAAGAACCAGAAGAGAAGCAAGACAGGTTGTAGGTCACAAGCATGTTATGGTTAATGGTAAGGTAGTTAATATTCCTTCCTACTTACTCAAGGCTGGTGATGTAATCGAAATCAGCGAGAAGGCAAAGTCCTTACAGAGATATAAGGATATCGTTGAGGTAACCGGTGGCAGATTAGTACCTGAATGGATGGACGTAGATATGGAAAGCCTTAAGGGAACTGTAAAGAATCTTCCTACCAGAGAGATGATTGATGTTCCTGTAAATGAGATGCTTATCGTCGAGTTATACTCCAAGTAAGCCCCACATGACTCTGAGGTTATTTTATACATTAAACGTAAAGTTTATGCTATATTATGGTCTCGGAGTGCTTGTGTCTTTAGTAAATAGTTCAAAAGGAGGGTATTTGCAGTGTTTGATTTTGAAAGACCGAATATTGAGGTTGTAGAGATTTCAGAAGACAAGAAATACGGTAAATTCGTAGTAGAGCCTCTGGAGAGAGGATATGGTATCACTCTGGGTAATTCCCTGAGAAGAATCATGCTTTCTTCCCTTCCCGGCGCTGCAGTAAGCCAGGTGAAAATTGAAGGAGTATTACACGAATTCAGTTCCATTCCCGGTGTAAAAGAAGATGTTACCGAGATTATCATGAATATTAAGAGTCTTGCTATCAAGAACACAAGTGAAACCAATGAAGCTAAGACTGCTTATATTGAATACGAAGGCGAAGGCGTTGTTCGTGCTTCTGATATCCAGTGTGACCAGGATATCGAGATTTTAAATCCCGATGTCGTGATTGCAACATTAAGTGGTAAAGATACCAAGCTTTACATGGAACTGACCATTACCAAGGGTCGTGGCTATGTAAGTGCTGATAAGAACAAACACGATGATTTACCTATTGGCGTTATCGCTATTGACTCCATCTACACACCTGTAGAGAGAGTAAATGTTACTGTAGAGAATACCCGTGTAGGTCAGATTACTGACTATGACAAGCTGACACTTGATGTTTATACAAACGGAACTTTAGTTCCTGATGAAGCTGTTAGTTTGGCAGCAAAGGTACTTAGTGAGCATTTGAGCCTGTTCATCGATCTTTCCGAGAATGCTAAGACCGCAGAGGTTATGGTAGAGAAGGAAGATGATGAGAAGGAAAAGGTACTTGAAATGAGTATCGACGAATTGGAATTATCCGTTCGTTCCTACAACTGCTTAAAGCGTGCGGGTATCAATACCGTAGAAGAGTTAACCAATAAGTCTTCTGAGGATATGATGAAGGTTCGTAATTTGGGCCGCAAGTCACTGGAAGAGGTGCTGGCAAAGCTTAAGGAGCTTGGTCTGCAGTTGAATCCCGGTGATGACAACTAATTAAGAAAGATTTTCCGTCATCGGTAAAGCCAATGTGTACGAGGCGGTTTATCTCTAAATGGAAAATTAATTGGCTGCAAAGCAGTCATATGCATTCGGTAAGTAAGTCCAAAGAGCGTGGCCGGATGTACCATGAATGGAGAAAGGAAATAGAATCATGGCAAAGTACAGAAAACTTGGCAGAACATCTGCTCAGAGAAAAGCATTATTAAGAAATCAGGTAACTGCATTATTAAACAATGGCAAGATCGTTACTACCGAAGCTAAGGCTAAGGAAGTTAGAAAGATCGCTGAAGGTCTGATTGCACTTGCAGTTAAGGAAAAAGACAACTTCGAGATGGTAAAGGTTACCGCTAAGGTTGCTGTTAAAGACAAAGATGGCAAGAGAGTAAAAGAAGTTGTTGATGGTAAGAAAGTTACCAAGTACGAAACTGTAGAGAAGGAAATCAAGAAGGATTTACCTTCCAGATTACATGCTCGTCGTCAGATGCTGAAGGTATTCAACCCTGTTGTTGAAGTTCCCAAGGAGGCAGCTGGTAAGAAGAGAAATACTAAGGAAGTTGACTTAGTAGCAAAGATGTTCGATGAAATCGCACCTAAGTACGCTAACCGTAATGGTGGTTACACCAGAATCGTTAAGATTGGTCTGCGTAAGGGTGATGCAGCTATGGAAGTTATCCTTGAGCTGGTATAATCTGCGAATTTCATACTGATTTAATTTGTACAAAGCAAACCCGGTGGAGTAATTCACCGGGTTTTTTGTGCCCGCTGCCGTCACAAAAAGCTGCGTGAGATGCAAATTTTGTTGTAATTATCAGGGATTTCTTGTACAATAGGGTATTGACGAGAAATGGATGAAGTACGCGGGTAACCGGGAGTAATTGAGCGTATGAGTATTATTAGAGCAAAGAATGTAATATTTGAATATATTCGCCGAGATGAAGAGGGCAATGTTGAAAGTATCAATACTGCTGTGGACAATGTGTCCCTTGATGTGCAGCAGGGTGATTTTATTGCGATATTAGGACATAACGGTTCCGGTAAGTCTACTTTGGCCAAGCATCTGAATGCAATTTTGTATCCTACGGAGGGTACTGTTTGGGTTGACGGTAAGGATACCCGGGATGAAGAACAGCTTTGGAATATACGCCAGAGCGCCGGTATGGTATTCCAGAATCCGGATAATCAGATTATCGGTCAGGTAGTAGAAGAGGATGTAGGATTCGGTCCGGAAAATATGGGTGTTCCCACTGAGGAAATCTGGGCACGTGTGGAGGAAAGCTTGAAGGCAGTAGGCATGTATGAATTTCGTAAGCATTCTCCTAATAAATTATCAGGCGGTCAGAAACAGCGGGTTTCTATTGCAGGTGTACTGGCAATGCATCCCAAATGTATCGTATTGGATGAACCTACGGCTATGCTGGACCCCAGTGGCCGCAAGGAGGTTATCCGTGCCATCAGGGCATTGAATGATGTGGAAGGTATGACCGTTATATTGATTACCCACTATATGGAAGAAATCATTCATGCAGATAAGGTCTTCGTCATGGATCAGGGAAAGATTGCCATGGAAGGTACCCCCAGGGAGATTTTTTCCAAGGTAGAGCAATTACAGTCCTTGCGTTTGGATGTGCCACAGGTTACTTTGCTTGCTCATGAGTTGCAGAAAAAGGGATTTCAGTTGCCAAATGGTATTCTGACCAAGGAAGAGCTGGTAGAAGCTTTGCAGAATTATAAGGCATAAGTGCCTGTAGAAATCTGCCCCGAAGGATTAGATAATCAGGAAGTTTTGACGGAGAAAAAGAATGTCGATTATTATTGATCATGTTAATTATATATATGGTGAGGGTACGCCGCTGGCGGCCAAGGCTCTTGATGATATCTGTCTGCAGATACCTGACGGGCAGTTTATAGGTGTAATCGGACATACGGGTTCCGGTAAATCTACATTGATGCAGCATTTGAATGGTCTGATTAAGGCTACAAGCGGCAGTATATATTTTAATGGTGAAGATATTTATGATGACGATTATGATATGAAAAAGCTGCGTAGCAAGGTAGGCCTGGTGTTTCAGTACCCGGAGCATCAGCTTTTTGAAGTTGATGTGTTCAGCGATGTGTGCTATGGTCCCAAGAATCTGGGCCTTGATAAAAAGGAAGTAGAGCTGCGTGCTTATGATGCACTGCGCAAAGTAGGGCTGCCTGAAGAATTGTATTATCAGTCTCCCTTTGAGCTGTCCGGAGGTCAAAAGAGGCGTGTTGCAATCGCCGGAGTACTGGCTATGAAGCCGGATGTGTTGATATTGGACGAACCTACGGCAGGCTTGGACCCGAAGGGCCGAGATGAGATACTTGACCAGATTAAGCAACTTCAGATAGAGGGAGGAATGACCATTATTCTGGTGTCCCACAGTATGGAAGATGTGGCAGAATATGTGGACAGAATCCTGGTGATGAACAAGGGCCGTGTGATGTATGATGACGTGCCCCGTGAGATTTTTAAACATTATAAGGAGCTGGAGGAGATTGGGTTGTCTGCGCCTCAGGTGACTTATGTTATGCAGGCTTTGCGTGCAAAGGGCATACCTGTGTCAGGGGATGCTACTACCATAGACGAAGCTGCTGAGGAGATAGCAAGAGCGATTCAGATATGAAAGATATGGTAATTATATGCTGAGAGATATAACAATTGGACAATATTATCAAACTGAATCTGTAGTCCATAGAATGGATCCGAGGGTAAAACTGGGAGGAACACTTTTGTTTATCATATCCCTCTTTTGCTTTCAGAACATTTGGGGATATGTGGTGGCAGCAAGTTTCCTGGCAATTGTGATTAAGTGCTCCAACGTGCCTTTTAAATTTATGATAAAGGGCATGAGGGGGATTTTATTCCTATTATTAATTACAGTGTTTTTTAACCTGTTTTTAACGCCCGGAGAGGCACTTATAACGGTCTGGAAGCTGACTATTACCAAAGAAGGTTTGTGGTTGGCATTTACAATGGCAGTCAGACTTACTTTACTTATTATCGGATCATCGGTGATGACGCTCACAACTACACCTAATAATCTGACGGATGGTATGGAACGGATGCTTAGGCCCCTACGAATATTTAAGGTGCCGGTGCATGAGGTGGCCATGATGATGTCCATAGCACTGCGTTTTATTCCTATTTTATTAGAAGAAACCGATAAAATCATGAAGGCGCAGATTGCACGAGGTGCAGATTTTGAAAGCGGTAATCTGATAAAAAAAGCAAAGGCGCTGGTACCTCTTTTGGTTCCCTTGTTTATTTCGGCTTTCAGACGTGCCAATGATTTGGCTATGGCAATGGAAGCAAGATGCTATAGAGGCGGCGACGGCAGAACTAAGATGAAACCCTTGATTTATCATAAGAGAGATTATATCGCTTATGGATGTCTGGTGCTGTATATGGTAGTCAGCATTGTGATAGGCAGATTGTAAGAACGGAAAGTGTGACGTAGTATGGATGCTGAAAACAGAACAAAGAGAGTGCGACTTACTGTAGCCTATGACGGCACAAACTATCATGGCTGGCAGTTGCAGAATAACGGTATTACAATTGAAAGTGAACTAAACAGGTGTCTGACGGAGCTTTTGGGAGAGTCCATTACCGTAATAGGAGCCAGCAGAACAGATGCCGGTGTGCATGCGTTAGGTAATGTTGCAGTATTTGATACAAATAATCGCATGCCCGCGGAGAAGATATCCTATGCCTTGAATGGCAGATTGCCGGAGGATATCCGTATCCAGAAGTCGGAAGAGGTTGCACCGGACTGGCATCCCAGACATGTGGAGAGTCGTAAGATCTATGAGTATCGTATTTATAGGGGAGAATTCCCTATGCCCGTAAAACGTCTTTATAGCCTTTTTACCTATCATAAATTGGATGTGGACAGGATGCGTGAGGCGGCAAAGTACCTGGAAGGGGAACATGATTTTAAAAGCTTTTGCCAGGTGGGCGCTCAGGTGGAGACCACGGTACGGACCATTTACAAAGTAAGGGTGACGGAAGAAGGCAGGGATATCGTGATTCATGTCAGTGGTAACGGGTTTTTATACAATATGGTGCGCATCATAGTAGGTACCTTGCTGGAAGTAGGACAGGGAAAACGTGATGTGCAGGATATGCAGACGATTCTGGAAGCAAGAGACAGAAAGGCTGCAGGACCTACGGCACCGGCTCATGGATTAATGTTATATCGATATGATTTTCTGTAAATGTGGATATAGAAAACAACACGGTGAAAAACTGTGGAAAAGTCTAATATTTTTACGAAAATATATAAAAGAAAGTGTTGACATCACATCAACCCTATAATATAATATATGACTGTGACAGTGTTTCAAAATGCGTTAGTCAAAAGCCCCGACGAAGCATTTGAGATATAGTAGATTAGACGTTTCGAGAAGTGGCATAAGGTGGCCCGGACATCCGCTGAATGACATGAGCTTGGGACAAATACGAAGTCGAAAGACAAAACTAATATGGAGGTAACATCATGAAAACATTTATGGCTAGCCCGGCTACCATCGATAGAAAATGGTATGTAGTAGACGCTACAGATATGACTTTAGGACGTTTAGCTTCCGAAGTTGCAAAGGTATTAAGAGGTAAGAACAAAGCTATCTTCACTCCACATATTGACACAGGTGATTATGTAATCGTTATCAACGCTGAGAAGATTAAGGTTACCGGTAAGAAGATGGATCAGAAGATTTACTATCATCACTCTGATTACGTAGGTGGTATGAAAGAGACCACTCTGAGAGAGAAGTTAAATAAGAAGCCTGAGCAGGTTATCGAGCTTGCTGTTAAGGGTATGCTTCCCAAGGGACCTTTAGGAAGACAGATGTATACAAAACTTCACGTATATGCAGGACCTGAGCACAATCATGCAGCTCAGAAGCCTGAAGTACTGACATTCTAAGGGAGGAAAGAATCATGGCTAAGACTGAAAGATACTACGGAACAGGTAGAAGAAAAAAATCAATCGCTAGAGTGTACTTAGTACCTGGTAAGGGCGATGTTATCATTAATAAGAGAAGCATGGATGAGTACTTCGGTTTAGAGACTCTGAAGGTTATCGTTCGTCAGCCTCTGGTTGCTACCGAGACTGCTGATAAGTACGATGTACTCGTTAATGTACGTGGCGGTGGTTACACCGGTCAGGCTGGTGCTATCAGACATGGTATTGCAAGAGCATTACTTACCGTTGATGCTGATTTCAGACCCGTATTAAAGAAAGCTGGTTTCTTAACCAGAGATCCTCGTATGAAGGAAAGAAAGAAATACGGTCTCAAGGCTGCAAGACGTGCACCTCAGTTTTCAAAGAGATAGTTATATCTGCGATGGCAGGATATATGGAGAGCTCCTGGAAGTTTACTTCCAAGGAGCTTTTCTTATATTCTGTCCGGCATTGGATGGCTGAGATGACCGAGGATTTGCAAAGCAAATTCGAGGTGGTCTCAGCCATCGCAGATATAACGTATCAAGTTGCCATAGGTGTTCTGCCTAGACATTCTTAAGACCTATGCAAGTGTAAAATAGTATGTTAGAATAACCTTGATTGAAAGAAGATAAGAAGGAATAAAAGCAGAAAGGCACAAATAGAATGACCAACGGATTTTTACCAATTTCAAAAGAGGATATGGAAAGGGAAGGGATTTCCCGTCTGGATTTTGTGTATGTTAGCGGCGATGCTTATGTGGACCATCCATCTTTCGGACATGCAATTATAGCAAGAGTGTTGCAGTCCCGGGGATATACAGTGGGTATCATTGCACAGCCTGATTGGCAGGATAAGGAGTCCATTAATATCCTGGGAGAGCCCCGTCTGGGATTTTTGGTGTCTGCCGGCAATATGGATTCCATGGTGAATCATTATTCAGTGTCCAAGAAGAGAAGGACCACCGATGCTTACTCCCCGGGTGGTGAGATGGGGAAACGACCGGACTACGCTACTATCGTATACTGTAATCTGATTCGCCAGACCTATAAGCGTAAGCCCATTATTATAGGTGGTATCGAAGCATCCTTACGTCGTCTGGCTCATTATGATTACTGGTCGGATAAGCTGAAAAGGTCTATTTTGCTGGACTCCGGTGCGGATTTGATCTCCTATGGCATGGGAGAACGTAGCATTGTGGAAATCGCTGAGGCTTTGGACAGCGGTATGGATGTGCGGGATATTACCTATATTGATGGCACCGTGTACAAAACCAGAGATAAGAGTATTATTTATGATGCAATAGAATTGCCGGCTTTTGAAGCACTAAAGCAGGATAAGCTGGAATATGCCAAAAGCTTTTATACGCAGTATTGTAATACAGATCCTTTTTCCGGTAAGCGTCTGTATGAAACTTATGACGGTAAACTGTTTGTGGTACAGAATCCACCGGCCAAGCCACTGTCCCAAAAGGAAATGGATGCAGTCTATGCACTACCTTATATGCGTACCTATCATCCTTCCTATGAAGCAGTAGGAGGGATTCCGGCTATTGAAGAGGTGAAGTTTTCACTAATCAGTAACCGTGGTTGTTTCGGCGGATGTAGTTTCTGCGCACTTACCTTCCATCAGGGTAGAATTATTCAGACCAGAAGTCATGAGTCCATTCTGGCGGAAGCAAACAAAATGATATGGGAGCCGGATTTCAAGGGTTATATTCATGATGTGGGAGGGCCCACCGCCAATTTCCGTGCACCGGCCTGTGACAAGCAGCTAAAGAGTGGTGCATGCCCTAACAAGCAGTGTCTGTTTCCGAAACCCTGTCAAAACCTGAAAGTAGATCATAGTGATTATTTGAAACTGCTACGGAAATTAAGGGAATTGCCTAATGTAAAGAAGGTATTTATCCGTTCCGGTATTCGTTTTGATTATTTAATGTATGACGATGACCGCACTTTTTTGCGGGAACTTTGCGAACATCATGTAAGCGGTCAGTTGAAAGTAGCGCCGGAGCATATCTCAGATACCGTATTACAGAAGCTGGGTAAGCCGGAGGTGGCGGTGTATAACCGCTTTGTACGGGCCTATAAGGCAATGAATGAGAAGCTGGGCAAGAATCAGTTCCTTGTACCATATCTGATGTCTTCCCATCCCGGTTCTACATTAAAAGAGGCGGTAGAGCTGGCGGAATATCTGCGGGATTTGGGATATATGCCGGAGCAGGTACAAGATTTTTATCCCACGCCATCCACTATTTCTACCTGTATGTATTATACCGGTGTAGATCCGCGCAATATGCAGCCTGTTTACGTGGCCACTAATCCGCATGAGAAAGCTATGCAGCGTGCCCTTATACAGTATCGTAATCCCAAAAACTATGATTTGGTAGTAGAGGCACTGACAAAGGCAGGAAGAACGGATTTAATCGGCTTTGATAAGAAATGTCTGATTCGCCCTCGTAAGACGGGACAGGCTGCTTATCATAACGGACAGAAGTCAGGGGGGAAATCCGGTATCCATTTCGAGACGAAAAGTGGTAGAAAAAGCGGAGAAAAGAATTCACAAAAGAAAGGCAGCAGCAGTAAGTCTGCCAAGAAAAAGACCATTCGTAATGTGCATAAAAAGAAGTAAAGAATAAAAGAACGGGAGTGTTGCTGGTTATGCAACACTCCCGTTTGGCTTATGTATATTGGTTTAAATCTTGTTTACGTTAATTTAAGGTAGTATTGTTATTATCCTGATTACCGTAAGCGTTTTTGTATATATCCGCATATCCGGAGTATGCGTTTGTGCTGTTGCTATAAGTGTTGCCGTAGCCGGTGCGTCTGTTGGAACCGGATAATGCCAGGTACAGCTCGGTCTCTGTCAGGTAGATATAAGGGTTTACATAGAAGATTGCCAGAATACCTAAAGTGAAGACACACAAAATAGCCCAACCGATAAAGGATAAATCCAAAATAAATGAGTCAAGTTTGCTGCCATCCATCATTTCAGAAGAACGTCTGAATATTTCGGAGCTGGGAATGCTGGTATCCTCTGCCAGTAAATAGGGCACCATACGATAGGCAAAACCTTTGATAATGCCGGGAATAACCAGGCATAGGAGCCATAGGAAAACATATACATTGTGTAAAACGCCGATCTTTACTACATTCCAGTAATTTTCGCGGAATGCACATGTCATATCGCTAAAGGTAGCGTTACCGGTTTCCAGGTTCAGGAAATAACGTCTACAGCCGATAGAAAGCGGATAAAATACGAAAATCCCAAGTATGATGGAAACAAGGAGTATGATTAACACGATAAGTGCAACCATTGCTGCCATTTCGGGTGGCAGGTTTTCATAGGTGCTGTCCGAACTGCTGCTGTCTCCACCGGATCCGGACACCAGCATAAAAATGAAAGATACCAATATAATTGGCCAATAATTAGATGATAGTTTTGCTTTCGCAGTTTCTTTGAGTGTGGCTCTGTCCCACATATAGAATTCCTCCCTTTTGTATATTTATAAAACTATGTAATATATATTACACTATATATTGCAAAAATACTATGGTAAAAAAAGCACATTACGGTATTCTATCGTGCGAAAAACGCATAAAGGAGCAAACCCTGCCAATGCGGCACGGAGCATGGAAAGGCCGGTAGGAGAATGGAGAGAACGGATTGGTAATAAAAAATATAAAAAATTTGAAAAAAATATTTGCATATAAAAAATTTTTTGCTACAATTAATTTCAGTTTTTAACAATGATAGCTTGCGTGAATATAACGCTCTATTTTGAGCCTGAGATTGAGGCTGTAGGAGGTAGTAATATGAGTATTAAAATCGGTATTTTAGGTTATGGTAACCTTGGACGCGGCGTGGAATGTGCAGTGAAGCAGAATCCCGATATGGAGCTGGTTGCGGTTTTCACCAGAAGAGCACCGGAAACAGTGCAGATATTGACACAGGAAGCAAAGGTTTGTACCATTGCGGAGATAGAGAATTGGAAAGATAAGATAGATGTTATGATTATTTGTGGAGGCAGTGCTACTGATTTGCCCGAGCAGACCCCTAAGTACGCTGCTATGTTTAATGTGGTAGATAGTTTTGATACCCATGCCAGAATTCCGGAGCATTTTGCAAATGTAGACGGAGCGGCAAAGGCAGCAGGTAAAGTAGGTGTTATTTCTGTAGGTTGGGATCCCGGTATGTTCTCTTTGAACAGAATGTATGCAAATGCAATCCTGCCCAGTGGAAAGGATTATACTTTCTGGGGCAAGGGTGTAAGTCAGGGACATTCCGATGCCATTCGTCGTATTGACGGTGTAAAAAATGCAAAGCAGTACACTATCCCTGTGGACAGTGCACTGGATAGTGTGAGAAAGGGTGAAAATCCTGAACTGACTACCAGACAGAAGCACACCAGAGAGTGTTTCGTAGTATTGGAAGAAGGCGCAGACGCAGCTAAGATAGAGGAAGCAATCAAGACCATGCCCAATTACTTTGCTGACTATGATACTACCGTACATTTTATCAGCGAAGAAGAACTGCTTCGTGACCACAGCGGTATTCCTCACGGAGGTTTTGTCATCCGTAGCGGCAAGACCGGCTGGAACGAAGAGAACAGTCATGTGATTGAGTACAGTCTGAAGCTGGATTCCAATCCGGAATTTACTGCAAGTGTGCTTGTTGCATATGCAAGAGCTGCATACCGTCTGGCGTCTGAGGGTCAGAGCGGTTGTAAGACCGTATTTGATATCGCGCCTGCTTATTTAAGCGCACAGAGCGGTGAAGAGTTACGAGCTCATTTATTATAATATAATAATGAAAAATGTTTAAAAAACGGGCCGGAGAGTAATTTCCGGCCTGTTGTAGCATGTAGCTGAATGCGGATGTTTTGAAAAGGAAATTGCGTGAAGAAGGTAGGAGATAGAATATGCGGCTTGTGCAGGCTTATTCCGAGGAATTATTGAATAAAATATATGATTTGTACATGGAGGCATTTCCCAAGGAGGAGCGTAAACCTTTTACGAGGATATGTATCATGCAGCAAGAAGGCCGCATGACCATGTATGCCATAGAGGATGATGCAGGGGCCTTCGTGGGGATGGGAATTTTTGTGTTGTATCAGGACTTAGCGCTACTGGATTATTTTGCCATTGAGGCCGGCAAAAGAGGGCAGGGCTTGGGCAGTGAGGCCCTGGGACTTTTACAACGATTGTATCCCGATAAGAGGTTCTTTTTGGAAATTGAAAGTACTTATGAGGCGTTTGGGGAGGAGTGTCCGGAGAAAAGTTTGCGCGGACGCAGGAAGCAGTTTTATCTGAGAAATGGTATGCAACCACTGTCTTTTCTGATAAAATTATTTGGTGTGGAGATGGAGCTGCTGGCGTATGGTTGCAGCCTGTCCTTTGAAGAATATTATGAGATGTATCAAAGTATTGTAACACCGAACCTAATGAAAAATATTGTTTATTGGGGTGAAGTCAAAGAATATGGAGAAAACAGGACCAGTGTATGCCGGCAAGAATGTGGGCATATGCGGAAAGGATGTCATATGAAAAATTATAAGTTATCAAACGGAGTGGAAATTCCTGCAATTGGCTTCGGTACCTACCTGGCGACTGAAGGAAACGGTAAGCAGGGTATTTTAAATGCACTGGAGGCCGGCTACCGATATCTGGATACTGCTTCCTTTTACAAGAATGAGGAGGAAATCGGAGAGGCTATCGCAGAAAGCGGTATTGCCAGAACGGATTTATTTATTGCAAGTAAGGTATGGCGCACAGAAATGGGCTATGAAAATACAAAGGAAGCCTTTGCTGCTTCTTTAAAGCGCTTACAAACCGACTATCTGGATCTGTATCTGATTCATTGGCCTAAGGCATCCAAGGATGTGCAGGATTGGAAGCAAATGATACAGGAAACGTGGCGTGCCATGGAGGAGTTGTATCAGGCAGGTAAGGTACGTGCCATTGGTCTGAGCAATTTTCTGCCCCATCATATTGAGGCACTGCTTGAAACGGCCCGCGTGATGCCTACAGTGAATCAGTTGGAACTGCATGTGGGCTATATGCAGACAGAGGCAGTGAATTACTGTAAAGCACATAATATATTAGTGCAGGCATGGAGTCCCCTGGGACGCAAGCGTCTGTTTGAGGAGCCGGTGATACAGGAGATGGCGGCCAAGTATCAGGTGACCATAGCACAGCTTCTTCTGGGCTTTTTGGATCAGGAGGACATCGCTGTAATCCCTAAGGCTTCCACTGTGGACAGATGCCGTGAAAACATGAATATATGGGGATTTACACTGTCCCGGGAGGATAATTATTTCCTGAAGTGTCTACCCCAGATGGGATGGTCCGGGGAGCACCCGGATTTGTAAAGACTTTTGAGTTCCTAATATATGGAAGGTTGCCGGAAAGAATAGATATATTTTCCCTTTGGGCACGCTTTCGCTACGTGAAAAAGCGTTACGTCACTAAGCTCGTAAAGAACCTCGCTAAGTGACGACGTTTTTCAAGTACCCAAAGAGAAAAATATATCTATTCCTTCCGGCAACGTTGTATCCTATTCCTCTCAAAAGTCTTTACAAATAGCGAGATAGAAAGTGAAGAATAAAATGACTGTGAAAAATGAAAAGAGATTTCTCGGAACCAACCAGGCAACGATTTATGCCTGTTATCTGGGATATGTGGTGCAGGGAATCATCAATAATATCAATCCCATTTTGTTTGTAACCTATCAGAAGCGTCTGGGAATATCCTTGGAGATGATTTCCGTATTGATTATCATGAATTTTGGCTTTCAGATTTTAGTGGATTTGATAGCGGCTAAGTATGTGGACAGAATCGGTCACAGACTATGTATGGTGATGGCACATGTATGTACGGTGCTGGGGCTTTTGTGTATCAGTATTTTGCCCTTTGTACTACCCGGTCCCGTTATCGGGCTGTGTATTGCAACGGTTTTAAATGGTATCGGAGGCGGACTGTTGGAAGTATTGGTGAGTCCCATTGTAGAAGCGGTGCCCGGTGAGGAAAAAGAAAAGGCCATGAGTCTGCTCCATTCCTTTTACTGTTGGGGCTGTGTGGGCTTTATTGGGATATCCACATTACTCTTAAGGGTACTTGGTAGTGAGAACTGGTACTTCATGCCTCTTATCTGGGCAGTATTGCCGGCTATAAATATATATGCTTTTTCAAAGGTGCCTATCCTGCGCTTGGTAGGAGAGGGCGAGGAATTGCCGGTGAGAAAGCTCTTTAGTATGAAGATATTCTGGTTACTGGTGGTGCTTATGCTTTGCGCCGGAGCTTCTGAGATGGGTATGTCCCAGTGGGCATCTTATTTTGCGGAGTTGGGTCTTGGTGTGGATAAGACCATGGGAGACTTACTGGGGCCCTGTTTTTTCTGTATACTAATGGGAATTGCCAGAACTTATTACGGCAGGAGCGAGAGCAAAATGAATTTGAACCGTTTTATCAAGGTCAGTTGCCTACTGTGCGTAGTCAGCTATTTGCTGGCAGTGTTTGCACCTCATCCTATCTTAGGTCTGTTAGGGTGTGGACTCTGCGGTCTGTCCATTGCTATCCTGTGGCCGGGGACCTTCAGTATCGCGGCACGCACCTGTAAGGCAGGTGGTACGGCTCTGTTTGCGCTGTTAGCACTGGCCGGTGATGTGGGCTGCGCTGCCGGTCCGCAAGTGGTGAGTTTGGTTTCGGGACTTGCACCGGAGTATGGTCTGAAGGCGGGATTGCTGGCGGCCATTGTATTTCCCGTGGTGTTATTGTTGACGCTGGGAAGACTGGAGCGGCTGTAAGGAGTGCAGCTGTATCTGGATGAGAACTTGAAGTAATCAATAATATAGTGTTAGGGAATATGGCTGGTTAAGCATGAACCGGCCATATTGCACGTTCAGGGACTTTATCGTGCTCAATTGTGAATTGTGAAGACAGGGAGGATATGGTAAAGTAGCAATGTAGCAGTAGATTGGTGAAGATTCATATGAAGAGGAAGTATGGAGGAAAATATGAACACCTCATTAGAGAACAAATGTAAAAGCTTTATAGCAAACAGAGATATGATTAAGAGCACTTTTGCCTGGGAGAGCAGTTATGTGTATCCGATTTGTGCGGCTATATTTACAGAGAAGAATATTATGGCCACCGGGGATGTGCTGAAGCAGTGCCGGACCTTACTCAGGTCCCGGACAGGTGTGCTCTCCAATTTCAGGGGAACTGTGGAGCAGGCAGCAGTAGCCATGCTTGCTACATCCTCCAATCCCCAGGCAAAACTGGAAAATGCACTGAAGGTATATGCGGCGTTGAAGGGACACTTTTTCTCTTCGTCATACCTGGTGCTGGCGGCACTGGTGATTGTGGATTTGGCAGAGTCGACGCAGTATGGGGAGATAGCAGACCGCACCAGACGCATTTATGAAATGATGAAGGAGGAGCATCCGTTCCTGACATCGGGAGAGGATAGTGTATTTGCGGCGTTGATGGCACTTTCAACATTGTCCGATGAGCAGCTGATGCAGGATACAGAGAGATGCTATCAGTTATTAAACGGTCAGTTTTTCTCCAGTAATGCGATACAGTCACTAACCCATGTACTGGCATTAGGAGAAGGAACGCCTGAGGCGAAGTGCAGGAGAACTACCACGCTTTTCCAGACCTTAAAGGCAAAGGGGCATAAATATGGTACAGGTTATGAACTGGCCACATTGGGAGTACTTGCACTTCTTCCGGAAGAAACGGAAATTCTGGCAGATAAAATCATTGAGGCAGATGCCTTTCTGGCACAGCAAAAGGGCTATGGCTTCTTTGGGTTGGACAGTAAGCAGAGACTAATGCACGCGGGTATGCTGGTATCCATGGAATATGTGAATAATACCGGCGTCAATGCAATGAACCCTGCAGCAATCGGTGGTACCATTTCATTGGTAGTAGCACAGCAGGTGGCTTTATGCACGGCTATCGCAGCAGCAAACGCAGCAAACAATGCGTCCAACTGATAAAATAAAAGGAAATATGAGGAGAAAAAGCATATGTCAGAAACATATTGCGGGAAAAGTTGTGAAAGCTGTGTTTTCAGAGAGCGACTGGAATGTGCAGGATGCAAAAACGGACCGGCCAGGGAAGGTGCCTGAGAATGTAAGATAGCAATATGTTGCAGAAGCAAGGGAAGAGAAAAGTGCAGTGAGTTTGACGGCAGGCTTGGGATATGTAGTTACTTTATTCTTTTTTGGGGGCGTTTAATTACCACTATGGAGTTGCAGGTATCCGTAATCTCATAGCAGTCCTTTTGGTTGCAATTTTGTTCGCTCTTGCAGGACTAGGTGACGGAGACATAGGTGAAAAAGCGGCCGGTGCATTAGCACCAGCCGCCGTCCATTGTAATGATTTGCCCTGTGAGATAGTCGGGAGCCTGTGCCAGTTGTAGCGTAAGATACGCTACTTCGGCAGGGGTACCCAGTCTGTCCGCAGGGATTTCCTGTTTTATAAGTTCAATATCTTCTGCAGAGAAGCATGCATTCATGGCAGTGTCTATCATGCCGCAGGCAATAGCATTTACCTGGATATTGCTGGGGGCCAGTTCCTTAGCCAGAGCTTTGGTAAAGCTGTTCATGCCCCCCTTGGAAGCAGAGTATGCCACCTCCATGGAAGCGCCTGCATTGCCCCACACCGAGGAAATGTTGATGATGCGTCCGCTGTGTGCCTGTAGCATCAATGGAACAGCATGCTTGCAGGTGTAGAAGCAGGAACTCAGATTTACATCCATAATGCGGTGCCAGTCTGTAGGTTCCATATCACTCAGCAGGCCCACATAGGAGATACCTGCATTATTGACCAGTACGTCCAAGCGGGGAAGATTTTCCATACTGGCACGTACCTGCTCATAATCACCCATATCCACCTGCATAGCCAGACAAGGGATACCATGCTTTGCTTCCAGGGAGTGGGCCAACGTCGTCAGCTCATCCATGGAACTGCTGCAGGTCAAAAGTAATTGATAGCCGGCGGCAGCGAACTTTTCTGCGATGGCCATGCCGATACCCCGGGAGGCACCGGAGATATATGCCAGTTTCCTGTTTTTATCAAATTTATGAAAATCAAGAGTGCTCATGAATATTTACTCCTTACATGTGAATGATAAACTACATAACAGTATATCACAACGGCAGCAGTTTTTCTATATGGGTTAGGGTGTCAAATGGTGGTATTTGAATGATACCTTAATCTTATATGGAAAGAAACGCGCAGATGTGATACACTGATTACGGAGTGTCCGCACACTCGTAAAGGTGAGATGGACAATAAAATAGATTACATTTGAATGGAGAGATATATTTTATGTATGATTTGATTATTATCGGTTCAGGTCCTGCGGGTTTATCAGCGGCAGTTTATGCCAAGAGAGCAGGTTTAAATACAGTAGTACTTGAAAAGGATCCCATGAGCGGCGGTCAGGTGCTGACCACCTATGAGGTGGACAACTATCTGGGTATGCCCGGTATCAACGGTTTCGATATGGGTATGCAGTTCCGTGCACATGCAGATAAGCTGGGTGTGGAATTCAAAGAGACTGAGGTGACCGGTATTGAGGATTTGGGTAGCAGTAAGCTTGTAAAAACCGAGACCGGAGATATGGAGACAAAGGCAGTGTTGGTGGCAACAGGTGCCAGACATGCACACTTGCAGGTACCCGGTGAAGAAGAATTGTCAGGAATGGGCGTGTCCTATTGTGCTACCTGTGATGGTGCGTTTTTCAGAAATAAGACGGTAGCAGTAGTGGGCGGCGGTGATGTGGCCTTGGAGGATGCTATTTATCTGGCACGTTTTTGCAGTAAAGTGTATCTGATCCACAGAAGGGACGAACTGCGCGGCGCCAGAGTGCTGCAGGAGGAATTGGCCGCATTACCTAATGTGGAAGTGCTGTACAGCCATACGGTTTCTGAGATACAGGGAGAGGAGCAGGTGGAAGGTCTCCTTTTAAAAGACGTGAAGTCCGGTGAAGAAAAAGTGCTTCCCGTGAACGGTATATTTATAGCGGTAGGAATTCATCCGGTTTCCGAGCTCTTAAAAGGAATGGCAGAGCAGGACGAGCAGGGATATGTGCTGGCAGGTGAGGATGGTAAAACATCAGTGGAAGGTATTTATGTGGCAGGAGATATCCGTAAAAAGCCCCTCAGACAAATTATTACTGCCGTGGCCGACGGAGCCAATGCGGCAGTCAGTGCCGGACAATACATTAACCGTATTTAATGTGTATATTAATTTTAGATATTTGTCGAAAAATTTAAATTGGGAAAAAAGTACTTGACCTGTTTAGGAAATGTGCAACTTTAACAAAAATAAAATAAAAAACGAAAAAGCACTAAATAAATGTTTGAAATTTCGAATAAAGTTATCCACATTTTTTAAAACGGTAAAATGGACAAAAAGCCAGTTATACACCGAGTTATACACATTATCCACCTTTTTTTGATGCTTTTTCGGGGTTTTTATACCGAAAAAGGTAGGAACGAGTGTTTTGTGAAGTATTCCAAAATTTTAGTTTTCCACATAAAATGTTATTTTCTATATTGACATTGCAGAAGTCAAAAACTTGTAAAAAATTAATTGAATTGTTGCAAAACATAGTGCAAGTGTGGTATAATGACAGTACAATAAATTACTGGAAGGGATGATGAGCATGAAGATTATTATTGTAGGTAGAAATATTGAGGTAACACCCGGTTTGAAGTCAGCAGTTGAGGACAAGATAGGTAAGCTTGAAAAGTATTTTAAGCCGGAGACAGAAGTACATGTAACACTCAGCGTGGAGAAGGATCGCCAGAAGATTGAGGTTACCATTCCCGTGAAGGGAAATATCATTCGTTCCGAGCAGGTTAGCAATGATATGTATGTTTCCATCGATCTCGTAGAAGAGATTATAGAGAGACAGCTGAAAAAGTATAAGAACAAAATCGTTGATAAGAAACAGTCAGCAAGTGCTTTCAGCGATTTATATGTTGAAAACGATTACATGGAAGATGAAGAGATTCAGATTGTTCGTACCAAGAAGTTTGATATCAAACCCATGTATCCCGAGGATGCCTGCATCCAGATGGAACTGCTGGGACATGACTTCTTCGTATTCTACAACGCAGAGACTGACCAGGTAAACGTAGTTTACAAGAGAAAGGGCGGTACCTACGGTTTGATTGAGCCGGAAGACTAGAAGGAAAGGAAGCATGCAACTTCGGTTGCATGCTTTTTTATGTCAGAGCATAGGACACTGTTTTATAATTGTTATTTTTTTGTCAAAACAAGTTGCAAACGCATTACTACTATGATAAAATATGCGTAGTAGCATTGATAATAAAATAACAATCAAATAATTTTTCACATGGAGGAATCTAAAATGGCAAGAAAAGTTGTTTTAGCAGGTGCTTGTCGTACCGCAATCGGAACCATGGGTGGTTCTTTAAGCAACACCCCCGCTGCAGAGCTGGGTGCAATCGTTATTAAGGAAGCTTTGAATAGAGCAGGTGTTGCTCCTGAAGCTGTAGACCAGGTATACATGGGTTGTGTAATCCAGGCTGGTCTCGGACAGAATGTTGCTCGTCAGGCTTCCATCAAGGCAGGTCTTCCTATTGAAACCCCTGCAGTTACCGTGAACGTAGTGTGCGGTTCCGGTCTTAACTG
>JAZODQ010000097.1:0-14391 GCA_045597105.1 Acetatifactor sp. | reverse complement strand
GATTATTCTTGTTCATATGGACATCCTTTCCGACAGACAGATAACCATATGCCATCATATCATAAAAAATGATGTGCAAGACTAAATTCCAGTTTTGAGAAAAAATAAGAAAAAAACTAGAATTTTGAAATTCACATTACGGAAAAGGCTGGTCAAGAGTAGATAAGCAATATTAAGATTGTGATATAAAACATATGAAAATGATATACTTTGATTCTGTGTTTCGTTACTTTATAAGAGTAAACAGATAGAAGACAGAGGAGGAAATACAGATGAATTATATTGTGTATATCTGTTACCCCTTGTTAGGAGCATTGTTAATGTGGGGAGCACGGGTGTATGGACGAAAGGAATGGAATGAGGAATTTATGTCCCTGTCCCAAACCAAAGCGTTGCAGGGATTCTGCGCAGTTTGCGTGATACTTCATCATATCGGACAGAAGACCTGTGCACCCTGGCTTGAAGCGGAAGTAATTGTGCACGGACTGGATGTGTTTGTGCCTATCGGATACTTTTTTGTGGGAATCTTTTTATTTTGTTCCGGATATGGTCTGTATAAAAGCTATAAGGAAAAAGAGAATTACTTACAGGGCTTTTTCGGACGACGTTTTACAGTTCCGGTGATGGTGCTTGTTTCCGTCAATTTCTTTTTTATGTTTGTCAGGTATCAGCAAGAGGATGCTGTGAGTTTGAGCACACCTTTTCATGTGTCAGGACCGCAGATGGCAAATGGTTATGCCTGGTTCATTTATGTGCTTTTGTTGTTCTATCTGATATTTTATTTGGCATTCAGGTTCTGTAAGAAAGAGAAGACAGCCATATTTTTCATAGGTCTGGCAACGTTACTTTATATGATACATTGTGATTGGTGGATGTATGGTAACTGGTGGTACAATTCCGTAATTTTATTTGTGGTGGGTTTGCTGTTTGCCCGTCATGAGAAAAGGGTTGTTGCAGTGGTAAAGAAGCGTTATCCGGCGTGTCTGGTGGCAGTGATAGCATTAACAACCTGCTTTTTTGTGGTGTCTGAGTACACCCGGCAAATGGCAGATATGCTGGGAATTACCTATACTTATGCAGTGGGCAGATGGGTAATTCTAATCAGTCAGATGCTGGCAGCATGCGGATTTACAGGTTTGATGTGTTTGCTTGGTATGAAGATGAAAATAGGAAACAGGGCTTTGGGATTTCTGGGCAGCATGACATTGGAGATATATATGTTGCACTGCCTGTTTCTGCAGATATTCGGATACAAAGAAAATTTACCAAAACAGTTTTATTTGAAAAATGTGGCATTATTGGTAGTGGTAGTAGTGGTTTGCACCATTATTACAGCATATCTGATGCATAAATCCTATATCTGGCTGGTAAAGTTTTTGATGAAACAGGAAGAACTTTGCAAGGCAGTTAAGAAGGATATGAAAAAAATTCTGTGCGGAGCAGTCATACTTTTATTGGTGATGACTGTAGGTATGTCTATATCCAGCCATCGGAAGAGCACTGCCATGGAGGAAAAGATAGATACCTATATACAGGAGAATATTACTTATGCAGATGTGGACGGAGAACGGATGGCAGCCTATATAGCCGGTGAAGGTGAACATACTATAGTACTTTTACGAGGATTATACGACCCTTGTCCTACGATTACATTGCGGCCGTTGGCAGATGATTTGGCAAAGAATAACCGAGTAATCATATTAGATTATTTGGGAAGTGGATTCAGCGATGATACGGAACGTGAGCGCACGGCAGATAGCTTTGTATATGAAATACATACTGCATTAGAAAGCTTAGGTGAGACGGGACCCTATATATTGGCGGCACATCAGCTTTCCGGATTGTATGCACAGCTCTATGCGGAGCAGTATCCGGATGAGGTGGAGGCGATTATCGGTCTGGATTCCTCTGTAGCGGCCCAGCCGGATGAGATGCTTGCAAGGTCTAAATTAACAGCGGATGAATATTGCAGAAGGCTGGAAAAGCAGGGCAAAGTGCAAAATGTTGTTCAGCAAATACTGAAAACGACGGGTTATGTGAGACTGCAGTGGGGACTATACGAGCCGGTATTTGGTTATAGACATAGCGAGGAAGAGACGGAGATAATCCAGGAAATGTTTATCCGACGAGGATATAGCGCTGATATAGCAGATGAGATTAAGCATGAATATGATAATCATCGTCAATTACTGGGAAAGAAGTATAAAACGGATATACCGGTATTGTTTCTGCTTGCCTACTATAGTTGTGAAGGTTCTATTTATGCAGGTTCTGACTGGGTACAGCTTCATGAAGACTTGTGTACCAATAAGGAGATGCAGAAAATTATTGTAATGAATGGAAATTCCAGCTTTGTATATTTTAAACAGGATGAACTGGAAAAGAGGATACAGAAATTTATTGAGGAATTGGATAGTGAGAAATAAAAATCGGGTGGCTCGCAATGCGGGTCACCCGATAGTTTTGTAATTCATTATAAATTGTCTTATACAGCTTAGTCGGTGAAGTTATCGAAGTAACCCTGAATCAAAATAACAGGGGTACCTTTATCACCGGAACCGCTGGTCAAGTCACACAGAGAACCGATTAAGTCGGTCAGCTGTCTGGGAGTAGTACCCTGGGAAGCCATGTTACCTACCAGGTTGGAGGATTTTTCCTTAATACTCTTGGAGATAGCTTCCTTCAGTTCAGCGCCCTTCAGATCCTTGAAATCGTTATCAGCCAGGTACTTTAACTTTAACTCGTTAGGAGTACCGATTAAGCCGCTGGTGAAAGCGGGGGATACAACGGGGTCAGCAAGCTCCCAAATCTTACCCTGGGGATCCTTGAAAGCACCGTCGCCGTATACCATAACTTCTACATGCTTGCCGGTGAGTTCCAGAATCTTTGCTTGGATATCGTCTACTAAGTCCTGACACTCTCTGGGGAACAGTTTGATCTGATCTTCGGTAGACTTGTTAGAACCTAATAAACCGTATTTGGTATTGTAACCGCTACCGTTTACGGAAGCAGTCAGGATGTCATCCAGACCCAGCACCACGCGAGCACCGCCTGCCTTTAACAGACGCTTGGTTCTTGCTCTGGTATGAATATCACAGGTAACAACTGCATCTGTGTACTCTAAAATGGTCTTGGGCTGATTAGCAAAGATAATCTCTACTTCAGCACCTGCATCCTTAATGATATTTGCATAATAATCAACGTAATCCACGCCGGTGAACTCATGCTTGTTTTCACCGAAAAGTTCACGATATTTAGCAAGAGTCAGCACATCGCTGTAGGGATTAATGCCTGCTTCGTCCAGCTGATCATAGGTAAGAAGTGCATTACCTACTTCATCGCTGGGATAGCTCAGCATAAGGACGATTTTCTCAGCGCCCATTGCAATACCCTTTAAGCAGATAGCAAAACGATTACGGGACAGGATGGGGAAAATAACGCCCACGGTCTTGCCGCCGGTCTTTGCCTTTACATCAGCAGCAATATCCTGTACAGAAGCATAGTTACCCTGGGATCTTGCCACGATGGACTCTGTTAATGCAATAACGTCTCTGTCCCTTAAGGAGAAGCCTTCGCTCTCGGCAGCTTCCATAACGCTGGTTACGGTCATGTCTACCAGGTTATCGCCTTCTCTGATGATGGGACAACGAATTCCTCTTGATATAGTTCCGACTTTTCTTTCCATATGATACCTTCTTATATATTATCTGTTTAAAATAATCTTGGTTAATTCAACGGGATCAACAATCTTGCCATCCTTGTATACACGCATGTTGCCGGATGCAATTTCGTCGATCAGGATAACTTCGTTATTGTTGTAACCAAACTCAAACTTGATATCCCATAAATCCAGACCGATGGACTTCAAATCGTCTGCAACGATCTTGGTAATCTTTAAGGTCTGCTCCTTCATGCTTTCAAACATAGCGGGAGTCATGATACCCAGTGCAGCCAGACCTTCGCCTGTTACAAGAGGATCACCTAATGCATCGTTCTTAAAGGTACACTCTACATAGCCACCTTCAAGGACAGTGCCGTCCTGAATATACTCGCCATATCTGCGGATGAAGCTTCCGGTAGCAACCAGACGGCAGATAACCTCTAAGCCGTGGCCAAATACGGTAGCGGGAAGAACTTCCATAGTAGCATCTTCCACATTTGCGCTTACATAGTGAGTTTTAATACCAGCATCTTTTAACAATTCGAAGTAGTGAATGGAGGTCTCAAGGTTTGCCTTGCCGATTCCTTCGATAGTTAAGCCGACAGAATTCTCGCCCGGATCAAATACACCGTCCTTACCGGTACAGTCGTCTTTGAATTTCAGCATTACATTGCCGTTATCAAGGCTGAATACGTCTTTAGTTTTTCCTTCATAAATTTTTTTCATTGCTGATGTCCCCTTCCATATTGGAATAAATTTGGCATTAATAAGACTACCAAAGTAAATGTAGCACAAATGACGCAGAATTACAATTTTCTTTTTTAATGTTTAGCAATAGAAATTTTAAGCTAAATTAGGCTGATGTTTGTTAAATCTGTACATGTTTTGACAAGAATGGGCTGTTGTGGTAGAATTTTCCCTGTATAATCGGGTTATTTGAGGATTTATTTGGGAAGACAAGCAGGAAAAACGGATGTATAAAGTTGATTTTTTATATCTATAGAAAATGATACAGGTGTGATAATTTATGAAAAGAAAGAAATTTTTGCAGGGCATACAGGATGGTATGCCCATTTGTCTGGGATATTTTTCGGTGTCCATGGCATTCGGTATCACTGCCGTACTGTCCGGGTTGCCGGTGTGGGCTGCAGTGCTGACTTCATTAAGTAATGTGACAAGTGCAGGACAGTTTATGGGAATCAATATCATAGTAGCAGGGGGAACCATGATTGAACTGGCATTTACCCAGCTTACTATTAATATGAGATACTTTCTGATGTCGCTGTCCGTGTCACAGAAGGTGGAAAGTAAGATGACCCTATGGCAGCGTCTGGCGGTGGCATTTGGAATTACAGACGAGATATTTGCAGTGTCCATGCAGCATAAGGGGGATTTGTCTGCTGTATACATGGCAGGCCTGATACTGATGCCGGTACTTGGCTGGACAAGCGGCACCCTGGTAGGAGCAGTGGCTACTTCTGTGATGCCGGAAGCCCTGGCAAATGCCATGGGTATTGCGTTATATGGTATGTTTATTGCAATTATAGTGCCTCCTGCAAGGGAGCATCGCAATGTACTGTTGACAGTCATTGCCGCAATCGTTGCCAGTGTGGCATTTACCTATTTGCCGGTATTAAAGCAGTTGTCCGGCGGTTGGTCAATTATCATCATCACAGTGGCGGTAAGTGCGTTGGCGGCATGGCTCTGGCCTGTGGAGGAAGAAGGTTCTGACATGCAGGCGGAAGCAGATGAAAACCAGGCAGAGGGACGGGAGGTGCAGGCATGAAAACAGGATATTTGCTTTTGAGCATCGCCGTGATGGCACTGACTACTTATCTGATTCGTATGCTTCCCATGGTGATTTTCAGAAAAAAGATTACCAATAAGTTCGTAAAGTCCTTTTTATATTATGTACCCTATGCAGTATTGGCGGCCATGACCTTTCCGGCAGTGTTTTCTGCCACCGGTTCGGTTGCAAGTGCCTGGGTGGGCTGTATTGTAGCGGTTATCCTGGCGTATTTCAAAAGAGGACTTCTGACAGTAGCTGTGGGGGCTTCGCTGGCCGTATTGGTTGCACAACTGCTGGGATTATAAGCATAGAACAGACATCAAAGATATATTATAAAATAGATTATTTATGAAATAAGTTTGGATTAAAGGCACTCGGAAGAAAACGGAATTCTTCCGGGTGCTTGTTATTTGCATACTTGTACGGTATAATGTACAAGTATGCAAATAAATGTCCGGAAACTAAATAAGGAATAGTGAAGGAAAAAATAGGAAAATAATTTTTGGAAAAACATAGGAATAAATTCTACGAAAAGAGGAGAGACTGATGGATAGAAAAGGACACATGCCGGGGTATAATATAACAGATGATATTTTAAATGTGGCGGCGGAAGTGGTAGAAAGATCAACGTTCCGTGGCGGAGAAAATCTGTGTGTAGGCTATCAAGATATGTTGGAACCGAATGCCGACCAAGGGGAGGTGCCTGTGTACAGACAGAAAGGCGCCGGTGTATTTGCGGGAGAGCATCTGTTGTGCAGAGCGCCTATGCCACAGTATGTAGAGGAATTAATGCAGGAGTTGGAAGACTGGCTGAAGGAGTCCCATGCCCATCCCCTGATAAAGGCCGGTATGTTGCTTTATCAATATATTATGATACAGCCTTTCGATGGGGATAACGCATGTTATGGAATAAAAAGAGCAGCGGAATTGCTGAAAAACTGGAAAACATCGTTGCAGGTGCCGGATTTAACGGATGTTTTGCATAGGGAAGGTTTTATAAAGGCTTTGGAGCAGTGTGACCTGTACGGCGAAGCCGGGCCCTTTTTATTATATTTTTTGCAGAGCCTGATTGTAGTGCCGCAGACAGACTTGCGGTCCCAGGCAACATTGCAGATGCAGTTAAAAGAAGGGGATGAGAAGGTGGAACGCTTACTTACCTGTATGGGAGAGGGGGCCTACACTACCAGGGAATTAATGGAGCTGCTACAGTTAAAGCATCGTCCCACCTTCAGGGACAATTACCTTTTGCCTGCCATGGAGCAGGGACTGGTGGAGATGACCATACCGGATAAGCCAAACAGCAGTCAGCAGCGCTATCGTAAAGTTCGTTAAGAAATTTTGTAGGGGAATAAAAGAAATATGGAGTTAGGGGATATTATATTAAAGGAGGCAAAAGAACTGCAGGAGGAATTGCTTGCGCATCAGGTGCAGTTGCACAGAAATCCGGAGGTTGGTTTTGATTTACAACAAACCTGCAGTTATGTATGTAAGCAGCTGGAGCGAATGGGCTATAAACCGGAAAAGTGTGGTAAATCCGGTATTGTAGCCACTATCAGCGGACCACAACCCGGCAGGGTGTTTTTGCTTCGGGCGGATATGGATGCATTGCCCATTAACGAAGAAGCAGAAGGTGAGGACAAATCCCGGAATCATAATATGCATGCCTGTGGTCATGATTTTCACACGGCCATGTTGCTGGGAGCAGCCCGGCTTTTAAAAAAACATGAGGCAGATATATGCGGTACGGTGAAACTGATGTTTCAGCCGGCGGAGGAGCTTCTGGAGGGAGCGCGGGATATGATACAGTCCGGTGTATTGGAAGAACCGGTAGTGGATGCGGCCATGATGATTCATGTGCTGACGGGACTGCCCTTTGAGACCGGGACATGTATTGTATCCTCAGCAGGAGTTAGTGCACCGGCTGCGGATTACTTTACCATAGAAGTACAGGGTAAAGGGTGCCACGGTTCCTCTCCTAATACGGGTATCGATCCTTTGACGGCGGCAGCACATATTCTGATAGGATTACAGGAGATCAAGGCAAGGGAGCTTGCCGCCACGGAAGCGGCAGTGCTGACCATCGGTTCCTTTCATGGGGGCGAGGCGGCAAATGTCATACCGGATAAGGTGATACTGGAGGGTACGTTGCGTGCCTTTCATGAGGATTTGCGAATGTATCTGCATCGGAGAATAGATGAAATAACAGGTGCTATTGCAAAAGCATTCCGTTCACAGGCCCAGGTTACCTTTGGGAACGGATGTCCTACATTAAAGAATGAAGGGGAACTGTCACAGTTTGTGGAGCAGGCCTTAAGTAAAATGCTTGGACCGGACAAGTGTTGTAACAGCATAGAGATGAGCCGGATGATGAATGAACTGTCAGAAGGCCGTAGCGGCAACATGAGCGGTTCAGAGGATTTCGCATATGTCAGTCATAGAGTACCGTCAGTCATGGTGGCATTGGTAGCAGGAGGCAAAAAGCAAGGCTATATATATCCGCAACATCACCCTAAGGTACGTTTTGATAAAGAAGCGTTACCCACAGGTGCTGCGGTATATGCTATTACTGCACTGAGCTGGCTGTCGCAAAAAAACAGTGGTAAAGCACGGGATGTTCTGATATAATCAAAAAGATACATTCTTCGGAAAGGTATGGATTATATCATGATTTACAATAATATTTTGGAAGCAATGGGTCAAACACCCATGATTAAATTAAACAGAATGGCTGATGCAGACAGTGCGGATATCCTTGTGAAATTCGAAGGTCTGAACGTGGGCGGGTCCATCAAGACCCGTACAGCCTTTAACATGATATGTGAAGCAGAGAAGCAGGGTAAGATTACGAAGGATACCATTATTGTAGAACCCACCAGTGGTAATCAGGGCATTGGTTTGGCACTGGTAGGTGCGGTGCGTGGTTACAAGACCAGAATTATCATGCCTGATTCCGTCAGTGAGGAGCGCAGAAAGCTGGTGCAACATTATGGTGCGGAAGTGATTCTGATACATGATGCGGGGAATATCGGTGCCTGCATAGAGGAGTGTCTGGCACTGGCATTGAAGATGCAGGCGGAGGATCCTAATGTATTTGTGCCCCAGCAGTTTGAAAATCCTGCGAACCCTGCTATTCAGCGGGGACAGACCGGCAGGGAAATTTTAGAGCAGGTGAATGGTCCCATCCACGGATTTTGTTCAGGTATCGGTACAGGCGGCACCATTACCGGCATCGGTGAAGCACTGAAAGAGGCCAATCCTGATATGGAGATCTGGGCAGTGGAGCCTGAGCATGCTGCTATTTTGTCCGGCGGGTCCATCGGTACCCATCTACAGATGGGCATCGGAGATGGGTTGATTCCTGCCATATTAAATACGGAGATCTATAATGATATATGTATCATTAAGGATGATGAAGCAATTCGTACCGCTCAGGAGCTGGCGTCTAAGGAAGGTATCATGTGCGGTATCTCCAGTGGAACCAACGTGGCAGCTGCCATTAAGCTGGCCAAAAAGCTGGGTCCCGGTAAAACAGTGGTAACTGTACTGCCGGATACTGCGGAGAGATATTTCTCCACTCCTTTATTTGCATAAATATGAATAAAACTGTATAAAAACAATGCTTGGGGCCTTAAAAGTGAATTAAAATACATAAAACGACTTAAAATATGCACGATATCCAGTATATCGTGCATATTTTTGCGTTGAAAATTTATATTTATACATTTACAATAAAATCATCAAGTACTTGATACATGCAGAAAAATAATTCTTATCATGGAGGGAAGAAATGGGAACAAAAGAAGTATATTTTAAAACAATGAAATTTGTATGGTTAAAGCTGGCTCTGGGAGGTGCGTTGATTCTTTTCTCGATTATCTCTTTTGCAATCACTTTAGGACTTGTGGCACTTACGAACTTCGGGCTCTTGTTATATCTTTGGATTATTTTTGACGTAACAGTCTGTGTCTGGGTGTCACGTTATATAGGATATATGTTGAAGGCAGGACACATTGCAGTGGTTTCCACGGCTGTTACCACCGGTAAGGTTCCGGAGAATCAGTTCGAAGCAGGTAAGGAGATGGTAACCAAGCGTTTCGGTACATCCAATGTTTACTTTGTGGTAGATGGTTTGGTAAGCGGTGCGGTATCCCAGTTGCAGAAAGGACTGCAGACAGTGGACAGAATTTTTGGTAACATTCCCGGTGTCAGCGCCATTGTCAGTTTTTTGCAGCTGTTTGTACAAATTGCGCTGGGCTATGTGGATGAATGCTGCCTGGGCTATACCTTTATCCATCCTGAACAGTCTGCATTTAAAAGTGCTGCAGATGGTGTGGTAATCTACTTTCAGAACTGGAAGAAACTATTGAAAAACGCCGCAGTAACAGCTCTGATTGTTGTAGGATTAAGCTTCCTGGCATGGTTTGTTCCATTTCTCTTGATTGCGCCTATCTTTAAAGCATTAGAGGTTTCAGCGTTCTTTGCATTCATTTTGTCCGTACTCATTGCATGGGTAATCAAGAGTGCCTTTGTAGACAGCTACATGATGGTGAAGATGATGGTTTCCTACATGGAGGTGGCTCCTACTACCGTGATTACCTTTGACTTATATGGTAAGCTCTGCAAGCTGTCCGCTAAGTTCAAGGAGCTGTTCAACAAAGGTCAGACCCAGCCGGTAGCATAAAGAGAAGGTATTTACATATATAATATATAAAAGAAGCATGCTGTCTGAAAAATGGCGGCAGCTTCTTTTTTTGATAAAACATGCTTTACGCAAAGTTAAATTCATGATAATCTATTCATATTACATACGTGTAGCACAGTGCTAAAGGATTGTGCATGGATGGAAAGGATTGAATATATGAAACAGTTAATGTTAGGAAACAAGGCTCTGGCAAGAGGCTTGTACGAGGCAGGATGCTCTGTGGTATCCAGTTACCCCGGTACTCCCAGCACGGAAGTGACTGAGGAGGTTGCAAAATATGATGAAATTTATTGTGAGTGGGCGCCCAATGAAAAGGTAGCCATGGAAGTGGCTTTCGGTGCTTGTCTGGCAGGAAAGAGAAGCTTCTGCGGCATGAAGCATGTAGGTCTTAATGTGGCAGCAGACCCTCTTTACACTTGCTCTTATACAGGTGTAAACGGCGGTATGGTTATCTGTGTGGCAGATGATCCCGGCATGCATTCCTCCCAGAATGAGCAGGATTCCCGTCATCATGCAAGAGCAGCCAAGGTGCCTATTTTAGAGCCTTCTGATTCTAACGAAGCATATATAATGGCAAAGAAAGCATTTGAAATCTCTGAAGAATATGACACTCCTGTTATTATCAGAATGGTAACCCGTGTGGCACATTCCCAGAGTATTGTAGAGCCCGGTGAACGTGTGGTTCCCGAGGCAAAACCTTATGAGAAAAATATTGCAAAATACGTTATGATGCCCGGTAATGCCATCAAGCGTCATCCCTTCGTGGAAGAGCGTACACGCAAGCTCATTGCGTTGGCAGAGACTGATGAAATCAATCGGGTAGAGATGGGTGACACCTCCCTGGGTATCATCACTTCTTCTACCAGCTACCAGTATGCCAAGGAAGTATTTGGTGATAAGGCAAGTATCCTGAAGCTTGGTATGACCTATCCCCTGCCGGAGAAAAAGATTCTGGACTTTGCGGCAGCAGTGGATAAACTGGTGATTATCGAGGAACTGGATCCCATTATCGAAAATCATTGTAAAGCACTGGGCCTGGAAATCTCCGGCAAGGATATCCTTCCTCTGGAGGGCGAGTTCACCCAGAACTTAATCGCACAGAAGCTGGGTGTGGAGCTGGCACCTGTGAAATCCTTAGAAGAAGCAATGCCCGGCAGACCTCCCGTAATGTGTGCCGGTTGTCCTCACAGAGGTCTGTTCTATACATTATCTAAGTTAAAATGTACTGTGCTGGGAGATATCGGTTGTTACACCTTGGGTGCGGTTGCACCTCTGAATGCAATGGAGATGACCCTGTGTATGGGTGCTTCCATCAGCTCGCTCCATGGCTTTAACAAAGCGCTGGGTGAGGAAAGTGAAGGCAAGACTGTGGCTGTTATCGGTGATTCCACCTTTATGCACTCCGGTATGACCGGTCTGGCAAATGTGGCATACAACGGCAGCAACTCCACTGTCATCATTTTGGACAATTCCATCACCGGTATGACAGGTCATCAGCAGAATCCTACCACCGGTTACAATATCAAGGGTGATCCTGCAGGCAAAATCAATCTGGAAGAGCTGTGTCGAGCACTTGGCTTTAATCGCGTGACAGTAGTGGATCCTTATGATTTGGCAGCTTGTGAGCAGGTCATCAAGGCAGAACTGGCAGCAGATGAGCCTTCCGTAATCATCAGCCGTCGTCCCTGTGCACTGCTGAAATATGTAAAACATAGCGCACCCTTAAAGTGTGATCCTGAGAAGTGCGTGGGCTGTAAGTCCTGTATGAGATTGGGCTGTCCCGCTATCAGCATGAAGGATGGCAAGGCAGTAGTGGATACCACCCTTTGTGTGGGCTGTGGTGTCTGCAAACAGCTGTGTAGATTAGACGCATTGAATTAGGAAGGTTGGTACATAAACATGACAAAGAATATTATGATAGTAGGTGTTGGCGGCCAGGGTTCCCTGCTTGCCAGCAAGCTGCTCGGACATTTACTTTTATCCGAGGGCTATGATGTAAAGGTATCCGAGGTACACGGTATGAGCCAGCGTGGCGGTAGCGTAGTGACCTATGTAAGATTTGGCGAAAAGGTATATTCACCTATCATTGATAAGGGCGAGGCAGACTTCATTGTTTCCTTCGAGAAGCTGGAAGCAGCCAGATATGTGGAATATTTACGTCCCGATGGCCGTATCGTGGTGAATACACAGGAAATCGATCCCATGCCCGTTATCACCGGTGCCATGGCTTACCCTGAGAATCTCATCGAGAAGATGGAAGCTAAGGGCATCGCAGTAGATGCCATGGATTGCTTATCCCTGGCAAATGAGGCAGGCTCCTCCAAGGCAGTAAATATCGTGCTTATGGGTAGACTGTCCAGATATTTCGACATTCCCTTAGAGAAGTGGCAGAAGGCTATCGACGAGTGTGTGCCCGCTAAGTTCGCAGAGCTCAACCACAAGGCATTTATGCTGGGAAGGGAAGAATAGTACTTTAGTACCGCTTTAATACAATGCCCAAATAAAGTGTTGCAATATTCTGTAAAATATTGTAAATTCTTTTATTGGGCAAACATTTAGTGATAAATGGACGCAAAGCATGAAGTCATAATCGATATAGTTATGATGGTTCGGCTGCATAAACTACGTAGGTAGTTTATGCAGCCTTTTTCTTTTTTGCCCCCTTAATCCCGATAGAAGTTTGTGAAGGTAAGGTATTTACAGATAAAAATAAACGAGGAGGAGACAGCAAATGAAAAAGATTTGCAGAATGCTGCTTACGATGGTGGCAGTATGTAGTTTGTTCGTAGTAACCGGCACATATGTGCAGGCAGAAGAATATCAATACGACGAACTGAACAGAGTGACCAAGGTCACTTATGAAGACGGCAGCTGGGTAGAATATGCCTATGATGCCAACGGGAATATCACAGACGTGGAGGTATATAACGCCACTCCGGCAGAACCGACCGAACCGTCTGAACCGGAAGAAGGGGACGGAACTGAAAGTCCGGAAGAAACGGGGCCCGGAGAAAGTGAGAGTACGGAAAGTTCAGAGGAAACGGGAAGTACGGAAGAGTCAGAGAGTTCTGAGGAAAGTGAAAGCTCTGAAGAAACAGAGGATACAGAAGATGATGATACGCAAGAAGAATCAATTATCGTTACTGTAGTCAAAGAAATAGTGAAAATAGTGAAATCTATTTTTGACAGTATCAAAAAATTCTTTGGTTTTTAATGATTAATTTAGAATGAAAAAATGACAGGGAGAAAGAACTGAAGATGCGTAAAAAGATAGCATATTTGAAAAGAATCATTGCAATGATTTTAATCGTAGCACTCCTTCCTTTGGATAGCTTGGAAGGATGCTTTGCGGAAAGAGTTTATGCTGCCCAGAGCGATACAGTCACAGAGGTGACAGAGTCTGCAGAGAGTGAAAATGTGGTAGCTGAAAGTAATGAGGAAATAGTGGAATCTGTGTCTGCACAGGCGGAAAGTGTTGTAGAGGAAAATAGTGGGGCAACACAGGAGGCTGTAGCTGTGGACAACAGTGAAGAGGAGAACTCTGCGCCGGAAGAAGATGTTATAGAGAAAACGGCAGAGACAATCGAAGCGGTTGATACAGAAGAGACCGATGTAGAAGAATCTACAGAAGTGATTGAAGAGCCTGCTTTGGAAGATTTGATTATTTCTGAAAATTATACGCTCACAGGTGATTTGGAAGTTGCTGATTTGGAGCTTGCCGGAGGCACCTTTGATTTGAGTGGCTTTAAATTGATTGTGCATGGTGACCTGGTGCAGTCAGCAGGTGTGTTGAAAGTAAATAGCGGTAAGTTGACTGTAGAAGGTGATTACCGTATGCAGACCCGAAGTGGTGAAGAGGGTGCTTATACATATAGTGCAAGTAGCGGTCAGTTACAGATGTTGAATGAGGCGGACTATGTGCTTGTGAAGGGAAGCTTTATCTCCGGTAGCTCAGCCAATGCAACAGGGTATCTGACAGCAGGTATCCTGGAAGTACAGGGAGATGTGAATGTAAGCAATGCTTATTCCAACACCAGTTTTGTAGGAACGGGAAGCCATACCCTTTTACTGAGTGGCGAGAGTAAGCAGACAGTAAGTTTTGGTACCTGGGGAAGCGGAAGTACCCGTCTTCAGAACCTGGAGATTACCAATGGAAGTGAAGAGGGTGTAGAGATAACAGCAAAGCCTTATGTATCCGGCCATGTGAAGGACCATGGAAATAAGGTGAGCGGCTATATC
>JAZODQ010000096.1:0-9858 GCA_045597105.1 Acetatifactor sp. | reverse complement strand
CCTGACCGGAGAAATGGTGGAACTGATACATGACGGCGTACCCAATATCGTATGTACCCAGCCCTTCGCCTGCCTACCCAACCATGTTGTGGGTAAGGGTGTTATCAAGGCGCTGCGTAAGGCTTATCCTGAGTCCAATATTGTAGCTATCGACTACGACCCCGGTGCCAGCGAGGTAAATCAGCTGAATCGTATCAAGCTGATGTTATCCACTGCACATAAGAATATTCAGGACAAATAAATCATACACAAAACAAAGCGAAGACATTCATTTGCCTTCGCTTTTGTTTTATGCTATTTCATCCTCTTCAGTATGATTACTTAGTCTATTTTCAGTTCCTGGAAATGTTCAACAATCCATCCGGTCATCTTCTTATTGATTTCATATACGTCCGGATACTTTTCCTGCTCCGCAAACCATGCCACACATATCAGCTGATTAGAAAGAATTACATAGGGAATTGCTTCTCGCTCCGCATCGCTTAATTTCACCACACTATCATATCCGTAAATCATATTTTTATAAATTTCAACCCACTTCTCAAGTTTTCTTCCATCATCTTCTGTAAAACTCTCGGACAAAATAGCCGTCGCTGCATAACAAGGGTCAAAGATTCTGATATTCTTTTCAGACAACTCAAAGTCAATGAAGCCCCAAGTGTCGTCACCGCAGATAATATTACCGGGATTAGGATCACGGTGGATTACCTGCATGGTTAATTCTTCATACGCCTTACCAAAGGTGTTCAGATAATCCTCACATACTGCTTCGGAAAGTCCCAGAATTTCCTTGGTTTTAGGCAATGCCCAGTTCTTCACATCCTCAAACATTTTGCCCTGGCTTACTACGGCTTCCACATTCTGCAGTGCCAGATGCAGCTGTCCGATAATTTCTCCCACAAATCTGGCTTTTTTACGAAAATCTCCATCGTACATATCTCTCGGCACGATTTGCTTACCTTCCAGACGTTTGGTCAGGTAAAAATATAGTTCACCATCCCGGATATATTCTTCATCATCCTTCGTCTTAATGAGACTTGCCGCAGAAAGGCCTACATTCTCAAGTGCCTTTGACAGCTCGATGTTATTTCTTACCTTTCCAAGATTAGGGGTGAATTTAATTACATACTTATCTCCCACGTAAAAGGCATTTTCATTTTTATAACCGCTTCCCTCGTAGTAAATATCAAAAATGGTTTCCTGCTCCAATCCCCAGTGTTTTAAAATTTCGCTTACTTTTTTATGTGCTAACATAATATATTCCTCCTTAAATAAATTGATTCTGTAAGGCTTAGGTGCCTTATGTCTTTTCAAAAAAGCTGACGGTGTACAACCAAACTCCCGCTGAAAGGCTTTGTAAAACCCGGCATATGTATCAAATCCATATGCAAGCGCCACATCTATCATCTTACGCCCGTCATCAATCTCATAAATTGCATTCACCAGTTTTCGATGCACAATATACTGCACAACCGGCATGCCTACTGCCGTTTGAAATAACCTGTAATAATGAAACAGTGAGAATCCGGCCATTTCAGCCAATTCATTTACAGTTATTTCCGTTTTAAGATTGTCCTCAATATAATCAATACTTGCCTGAATGATTTCCCGGTTATCCATCTGCTTTCTCCTTTCTTTGTTTTCGTAGCTACAAGCATATATTAACACATAAAAACTCTAAAACATTTCCTCTATTGTCATATTAATTCCATATTTGGCAACACGCAAGTTCATCATTTCCCACCTTATTATAACAGAGACGAGATGCGCTCTGCGAATCTCGCTCTGATGAGCGGTCGGCGTGCAAGCACGATGGTGCTCGCCTCGTCGCCATCACAAAAAAGCGGTGAAAAGAACGATTGACCGTCCTATTCACCACTTCCGGTAACTCATTATTATAAACTTACGCTTTTTTAATTGCTTTCAGAATTTCACCCAACTTCGGCTGTGTACCGTAAAGCAACACGCCCATACGGTAAATCTTTGCAGCCAGTACACCGATACCGATTACGGAACCAATCAGTACTGCAATGGAAATGGCAATTTCATACCAGGGTACATTGCTCATAGCGATACGCGTAAACATTGCCATGGAGGACGTAAAGGGCACGTAAGAGGCCACCTTCATAACCATGCCATCTACATTTTCCAAAGAATAGAATACAACGAAAAATGAAACTACAAATAACAGCATAATAGGCATGGTGGATGTGTTGATATCCTCCACCTTGGATGCAGTGGAACTGATTGCCGCAAATATAAATGCATAAATCAGGAAACCAAGTACGAAGAATAAAAGCATATATACCAATAATGATACAGGGACATCAAATAAAGAACTGACAATTCCGGTCTCATCCCAATATGCTTTATTCAGATTAAAGAAAAGCAATGCACTACCGAAAATCACTGCAAGCTGCAGGAAACCGGCCAAACAGGACGCCAGCACCTTACCAAACATCATGCTGGTAGGTTTGGCACTTGTTACAAGTACTTCCATGGCACGGGAACTCTTTTCAGTAGCCACATTGGTTGCCACCAGCTGTCCGTACAACACGATAACTATATATAACGCAAAAATCATGATGTAAGTATAAAAGAAATTCTGTGACTGGTCCACGCCCAGGGTTTCTGACTTATAATCAATCTGGAATGCCAGAATCTCTTCTGCTTCTTCTGCAGACATACCTCCGTTCATCAGCGCACTCATACGATAAATTGTCTGCAACACTTCGTTGGCAATTGCCATATTGGAATCCATCAGTTCCATATTATTTACATAATAGGTATAATCGGTAATCTCATCAATTACGAAAGCACATTCTACTTCTTTAGAAGTAATTCGGTCCTTAATGGTGTCCAAAGAATCCGACGTGGTCTTTACCTCATAATCGACAAATGCTGCCGCAAATGCTTCATACACTACCTCTCCCTGAGCACCTGCTATCAGCATTACGGACTTATCTTCATCTGCTTCTTCTGTAATTTCTTCTCCCTTCATATTGTCAACAACTTCAATTACACGGGGAAAGAACATTACAACTGCTATCAATGCCACAATAGCCAGTGTCACACCCACGAATATTTTATTTGCCAAATAACTCTTAAGTTCAAATTTTAATATTGTCCACAATTGTTTCATCTATGTCTGCCTCCTAGTTCTGATTGCCCGCATATTCCACGAAGATGTCATTTAATGTAGGTTCTAATACCTTTACCTCATCTACATCAAACTTTTCTACCAATTTCTTCATCATCTCCTGCTTCTTCTCAGGAGATTCCAGTGTAACAATCAGTATGTCACCTTCTCCTTTTACACAGCAGTCTCCCAACTCTGCCATAATAGCATCCCCCTGCCGGGAACGAACTACCAGACGGTTACGGGGATACGCACGTTTAATCTCCGTCAGTTCTCCGGTAAGTGCCACCTCACCGTTATTGATAATCGCAATACTGTCACAGAACTCTTCAATATAATTCATCTGATGGCTGGAAAAAAGTACAATCTTGCCCTTAGCAATTTCTTCCTTCACCACATCTTTAAGTAACATTGCATTCACGGGATCCAGACCTGAGAAGGGCTCATCCAGTATGACAATCTGGGGATTATGTGTCAATGCAGTAATCAGCTGAATTTTCTGCTGATTACCCTTTGATAATGTATCCAGTCGCTTATCACGATACTCTGTCATACCCAGTCTTTCCAGCCAATAATCAGCGGCCTTCACAGCTTCCTTACGGTCCATTCCTTTCAGCTGTGCCAGATATACCAGCTGATCGATAATTTTCTTTTTAGGATAAAGGCCTCTTTCCTCAGGCAGATAACCAAACTGTACCTTTTTATAATCAATGGGCGCACCATCAAATAAAACTTCACCACCGTTTGCAGGAAATACATTCATCAAAATACGGATGGATGTGGTTTTACCTGCACCGTTTCTTCCAAGCAAGCCAAAAGCTTTGCCACTCTCGGCAACCAGAGATACCCCTTTTAATACCTTCTTTTCACCGAAGTTTTTTTCGATGTTCCTCATCTCTAACTTCATAAATACTTCCTCCTTGATATGTTTACATTACACATCATATCATGCTCATTGTATTATGTCAATAGTACATTGATACAAAACAAAAGATGCCTAGCCTTGACTACGCATCTTTATCTCAAATCAATTATAAATATTTTTACGCATTTGCCTCTCTGTTCTCATGGAGCATGGACATCTTCATATCATACAAATCAGGGGTCATGTCCATATAGTGCGCATGGGGATTTTCAAAACGCTGCTCCTCTTCCCAGATTTCCTCGGTCAGCTGTTTCTTCACATAAGCTGCAATTTCCCTGGTGCCGGGCATATCATATACCAGTTCACCATTTTTAAAGATAGGCACCTGCAGTTCCTTGACGGTACAGTTTTCAAAATGTCTGTTTTTCCAAGGCTTCTTAGGATCCACATAACGGTAGGGCTTAGAGAAATCCACCACCTCGTCTGCTAAGGCGATTAAGTCAGCCACTGCCTTCTTTTCTTCATCATAAACACGGTATACCTTCTTAAGGCCGGGATTGGTAATCTTTTCCTCATTCTCAGATATCTTAATACGGGGTTCGAACTTACCGTTCTTTTCTACCGCCGCTATCTTATATACCGCACCAAATACAGGCTCGGATTTGGAAGTAACCAATCTCTCACCTACGCCAAAACTGTCGATACAACCACCCTGATTCAGAATAGATGTAATGGTGTACTCATCCAGACTGTTGGATACAATAATTTTACAATCTTCCAGTCCTGCCTTATCCAGCATCTTGCGCACTGCCTTGGATAAATACGCCAGGTCTCCGCTATCGATACGAATGCCCTTTAAACGTTTACCCATAGGTTCCAGTACTTCCTTTGCCACCTTAATGGCATTTGGAATACCACTCTTTAATACATCATAGGTATCCACCAGAAGTACAGTAGCATCCGGATAAGATTCTGCATACTTCTTAAATGCAGTATATTCATCTTCAAAATACATCACCCAGCTGTGCGCCATGGTACCACTGACAGGGATATCAAACATCTGACCTGCCAGTACGGTTGCCGTACCTACTGCACCACCGATATACGCTGCTCTGGCGCCGTATACCGCAGCATCCATATTGTGGGCACGTCTCGCACCGAAATCAGTAACTGCCCTACCTGCTGCAGCTCTTACAATTCTGCGTGCCTTGGTGGCAATCAGGGACTGATGATTGATTTCCAACAGTATCGCAGTCTCTATCAGCTGTGCATCAATCAAAGGTGCTACCACCGTCATAATAGGTTCGTTGGGATACATAATGGTTCCTTCCGGAAAAGCATAAATGTCACCCGTAAATTTAAAATTAGCCAGGTAATTCAAGAACTCCTCGGAAAACAGCTTCTGCTCCCTTAAGTAAGCAATATCTTCTTCCTCAAAATGCAGATTCTGAATATACTCTACTACCTGCTCCAAACCGCAGAAAATCGCCAGACCGCCACCATCCGGATTTCTTCTGTAAAATACATCAAACGCCACACGTGCATTTAAATTTCCGTCGTTAAAATAGCCATTACTCATGGTCATCTCGTAAAAGTCCATAACCATGGATAAATTTCTTGCATCATACTGTTTCTTATTCATCTTTATAACCACGTCCTTTCCTCTGCATGTAAAAAATTATTTTTCACACTATCATCTCGTTTTTCTTTACAATTCATAAGGGGTCATCTGATATACGTAATAATTGAGCCAGTTACTATACAGATTATTACTGTGTGACCTCCACTGAAGTAATGGTTTCTCCTCCGGGTTATCATCCGGGAAGTAATTGTACGGTACCTGAATATCCAGCCCCTTGTTTTTGTCTCTGATATACTCATTATTCAGCGTATAACGGTCGTACTCGGGATGTCCCGTCACAAAAATCTTCTTGCCTTCCTGGGCAATTGTCAGGAAAACACCTGCATCAGGTGATTCCGCCAATATGGTCAATTCTTCACAATTATGTATTGCCTCTGCAGAAGTCTCTGTATGACGGCTGTGGGGCGCCAAAAAGATATCATCAAAGCCCCTCACCAAAGGAATCTTACGATTGGATACCTTATGCTCATAGATACCAAATAATTTTTGAGACAGCTTTGTTTTGTTAATACCATAGTAATGATAAAAACCGGCCTGTGCAGCCCAGCAAATATGCAGCGTGGAAGTCACATGGGTCTCTGCCCAATCCATAATTTCACAGATTTCTTCCCAATAGTCTACCTCTTCAAAAGAAATATCTTCCACCGGTGCACCGGTGATAATCAGACCATCAAACTTTCTGTGTTTAATATCATCAAAAGTAGCATAAAATTTATTCAAATGATTTATTGGTGTATTCAGGGACACATGGGTCTTGGCATGGATAAAGGTCACGTCCACCTGTAAGGGTGTATTGGACAATGCACGAAGGAGCTGTAGCTCCGTATCCTGCTTTAACGGCATGTTATTCAGTATCAACACCTGCAGCGGACGGATATCCTGATGCATCGCTCTGGACTCATCCATCACGAATATATTCTCTCTTTCCAATATTTCCTTTGCAGGCAAATCACTTTGTATCTTAATAGGCATGTTTACTTCCTCACTATCTGCCACAGTCGTAGCATTTCTGTTTATATTTCTAATCTGTATTGGCTAACCGGGACACTCACATATATTTCTCCATAAACTCTTCTTCCGTCAAGATGGGGATTTGCAATTCCTTGGCCTTCTTGTTCTTGGAGGAACTGGAAGTATTGTCATTATTAATCAGGCAGGTAGTCTTCCCCGTTACGGAGCCTGTAACCTTACCGCCCTTATTCTCAATGGCTTCTTTCAGCTGATTTCTGTTTTCGAAATGATTCAGACTACCGGTGACTACGAAACTTAAACCTGTCAGGCTCTGCTCTCCTGTCTGCGCCGGTGCCTCTATCTCCAGCTCGGGCAAAATATGTGCAATGCGCTCCCTGTTCTCTGTACTCTGCATATATTCCACAAAGGCTGATGCAATCACCTCACCAATCCCTTCAATTTCGCTGAGTTCTTCCACAGTGGCATTCTGAATCTTTTCCATATCGTTTGTAAAGTGTCTGCAAACCACTTTGGCAGTCGCCACACCTATATTAGCAATTCCCAGACCGTAAATCAACCTCGGAAGCGTAGTTTTTCTGGCTACGTCAATACTTTCCACCAGATTGGTATAGGATTTTTCTCCAAACCCTTCCATGGAAACGATTTGCTCTTTATATCTGTCCAGATGGAACAGATCTGCAAATTCATGTATAAAGCCCTGTTCAATAAATTTCTCTAACGTGGCCTCTGACAATCCATCCATATTCAGTGCATCCCTGCTGACAAAAAGCGTAAAGGATTTAATTTTCTTGGCAGTACACTGCTCATTCATACAGTACAGGGACTGTACCTCATTTACCTGCTTAATCTGGGTTTTACCGCCGCATACAGGGCAAATCTCCGGTATCTGCACATTATCGCTACCTGTCAGATTGTCTGCAATCTGGGGAATAATCATATTGGCCTTATACACGGTGATGCGGTCTCCAATACCCAGCTTCAATCCTCGCAGAATACTGATATTGTGCACGGAAGCCCTACTTACCGTTGTGCCCTCCAGCTCCACCGGTTCAAATATGGCTACCGGATTAATCAATCCCGTACGGCTGGCACTCCATTCAATCTCTTTTAAAACCGTTTCCCTGATTTCGTCCGCCCATTTAAAAGCAATGGAATGTCTGGGGAACTTTGCGGTACGGCCAAGTGACTGTCCGTAAGCTATATCGTCATAGGAAAGTACCAGACCGTCAGAAGGAATATCATAACCCTGAATCTTTTGCTCAAAAAAGGCAATACGCTCCAAAATATCCTCTGCATTCACTAAATAGTGTTCCACTACCGCAAATCCCTGCTCCTCCATGAACTGAAACTGCTCCATAATGGAAGTCTGTAATCTTGCATCCTCTGCTTTTACCAATGCAAATGCAAAGAAACATACATTTCTCTTTGCAGTGATTTCGTTATTTAACTGACGTACGGAACCACTACATAAATTTCTGGGGTTCTTATACTTCTGCTCTTCATCCGGTATTTCCCGGTTAATTTTTTCAAAATCAGAATAAGTAATCACTGCCTCACCACGCAGTATCAATTCCCCCTTATAAGGTATCTGCATGGGCAGATTCTTAAAGGTGCGGGCATTATTCGTGATTACCTCACCAATCTCACCGTTCCCTCTGGTAACTGCCTTTTCCAGCTTACCATCCCGATAAGTCAGTACGATGGTCAAACCATCCAGCTTCCAGCTAAGGACAGCCGGCTTACCGTTTAACCAGTCACGCAGTTCTTCACGGCTCTTGGTCTTACCAAGAGACAACATAGGACTGTCATGACGCTCCTTGGGTAGTTCATCCACCGCCTCATAGCCCACCTGCACTGTAGGGCTGTTCGCCATTACAAATCCGGTCTCTTCTTCCAATGCCGCCAGTTCATCATACAGACGATCATACTCAAAATTGCTCATAATCTCCTCATCATGAGCATAATACGCCTTGGCAGCTTCATTCAATATATCCACTAATTCTTTGATTCGCTCTTTTTTATTCATACTTAGCACTCCGATTGTTTCAGTCCACAGGCCCTGTATAACTCCGTCAGCTCCGGCCCCGTTACCTCCCGGTAAGCTCCCACCTGTAGCTTATCCAGCAATATATTCATCACTCTGATACGTTTTAAACTTCGCACCTCAAAGCCAAGTTCCTTGCACATACGTCTGATTTGTCTGTTCAACCCCTGTGTCAGAACAATGCGAAAAGTATATTTTCCCAATTGCTCGGCTTCACAGGGCCTTGTGGTCTGCTGCAGCTCAGATAAATACACTCCCGCTTTCATACGCTCTATAAACTCCGTGGTAATCTCTTTATTTACCTTTACCATATATTCCTTTTCATGACGGTGTGCACCGCGCATCATGGCATTAATTAAATCCCCGTCATTGGTGAGGATAATCAATCCTTCCGAGTCCTTATCCAGTCTGCCTGCATAGGTTACACGTATGGGATAATTTATCATCTTTGTAATAATTTTCTCTGCATGGGCATCTTTTTCCGTACAGGTCACACCTACAGGTTTATAAAAAGCCAGCACCACCTGTTTGCTTTTCCCCTGTAATACCTTGCGATTAACTACAATTTCATCATTGCCGCTGACCTGCATACCGCTCTTAGCAATCTGCCCATTTACCAGCACTCTGCCCTGTTCTATCAGCTTGTCTGCATCTCTGCGGGAGCATACACCGCACTGGGCCAGATATTTATTCAGTCTGACTGTTTCCATCTATTTATCCTGCTCCTCGAGCAGCCTTTCCATCCTTAATATGCTCTGCCAATTGGCAATCCATTATTCACTGTAAAGTTCCATCTCCGCAAATTTACAAGGTTTCGGAACCCCATTACCTTCCATCAGCCCCTGCTTTGCCAAAGCATCTGCCAGTTCATTATATTTTACATTGGAATGAGCAGGCACTTTCGTGAATTTCAGCCGAATACTTTTGCCACATTCCCTCATATATGCCGCATATTTCTGTGTCAGTTCCGTCTTACTGCGCCATGCGCCGGTTACCCATTTCTCAAGACCTTCATAATCGTAGCGCAGTTCCAACTCTTTGTAACCGTTTAGAATCGCGCACCGAGCCGCATACATAGCTCCCAGCATCTCGCCGGTCACATTGCGGTGCTGCAGGGACTGTTCATTGTCCCCGTTGCCGAACTTGGTATAAATACTGCCATCCGGCAGAATAAACACACAGCCAAAGGCATATTT
>JAZODQ010000095.1:0-13227 GCA_045597105.1 Acetatifactor sp. | reverse complement strand
ATAGCAGTCTTAACACCGGATTTGATAGCTTTATTTCTGTCAGCTTTAACGCGTGTTACTAAAATTCTCTTCTTTGCAGATTTAATGTTAGCCAAGTCGTACACCTCCATTTGATATAGAATAAGTTATCAATTGTTTCACTTTAGTCAGACACGGAAGACTAACGCAAACATACTACTGTAGTTTAGACAAAAAATACCGTTTTGTCAATACATAATTTTCTTTTATTTGTAAAAAATAGAGGAAAAGATATGAGAAAAACGGGGGGGGAAATACAAATGGAAAGTTGCCAGGTAAGAACGGATTTAGCACTGGAAGCCAGCGAAAGTGTGCCGAAAGAGCAGGAGCATCAGAGCGGCGTGCGTGTGGAAGAGTATGAACAGGAAGGGGATATTCTGGTTACAAAGGTATATATAGAGACGAAAAATGCAGCCAAAATGCTGGGGAAACCCATGGGTAGCTATGTGACCATCGAAGCGCCTACCATGGCAGAACCGGATGAGGGATATCATCGGGAGATTTCAAATTGTCTGCAAAGGGAACTGTGCGATCTGTTACCCGGAAAGCAGGATAAAGAATGTTCCTATTTAATCGTGGGTTTGGGGAATCGTGCGGTTACAGCGGATGCGTTGGGACCGCTTGTGCTGGACAACCTTTGTATTAACAGGCATTTGGTAAAAGAATATGGCAAGGTTGCATTTGCAGGTGATACCCGGAACCAGGTCAGCAGTATCGAGCCGGGGGTTATGGCCAAGACCGGTATGGAAACAGCAGAAATCATCAAGGGAATCATAGAGGAAACCAAGCCGGATTGTGTCATTGCCATTGATGCATTGGCAGCCAGAAATATCAAGAGACTTAGCCGAACCATTCAGATATGTAATACAGGTATCTGGCCTGGCTCAGGTGTGGGAAACCATAGGAATGCATTGACGGAAGAAACCTTGGGAGTACCGGTCATTGCCATCGGTGTTCCCATGGTAGTGGATGCAGCCACCATTGTAGGGGATGCGCTGGATAAGCTATTAAATGAAAATGAAGAGTATGAGCCACTACGCTACGGCGGACACAGACAAAAATTTGTGGAACTGAATAATATGTATATGACCGGCAAGGATATAGATGCCATTGTAAAGCGTGTGAGCTACACGGTGTCGGAAGGACTGAATATGGCACTTATCGGTTAAAGTACAAGGTATCAGGACAGGGACTGCTGCATATAATGAATCAGTAAACGGAAGGAGTGTAGATTCATTATAAATAGAAAGCGGAAACTTAGAAAAATTGTAATAGTGGGTATATTCCTGATAAGCCTGATTTTATTCGGCGGAGAAAAGCACAGACAGGAGACTGTAGCGCAACAGGCTGAAGATGACGCCAGGATTGATATACTGCGGCTGGAAGATTTTCAGGCCGGCGGAAACGGATTGTTGGCAGATGGAGATGACGAGGCAGATAAACAGGCATTGCCGGAAACGGGGAACCGATTGCAGGAGATGACAAAAGATTCGGGTGAATGGGAGGAAAACACACAGTCGCCCGAATCGTCGGTACAAAAGACTAATATATTTACACCACATGAAAAGCAGGTGGAAGTTACGCCGGAGGATTACAGCAGTTATGAGGAACTGGTAAAGACTTTTTACACCATTGACGGTGGAACCATGGCAGGAAGTGATCTGCTGGATGTGAAAAAGCTGACAGCATATCCTTGTGCTGTGCAGAAAGTGGATGAGCCTCAGATATTGATTTTTCATACCCATACCAATGAAGCTTTTGCAGATTCTGTGCCGGGAGACGAAAGCACTACTATATTGGGAGTGGGGGAATTACTTGCCAAATATTTAAGTGAGACCTATGGATATAATGTGGTACATTGTAAAGAAGCCTTTGATGCAAATGGACGAGATGATGCTTACGGAAATGCACTGCCGGTTATCTCACAGATTCTGGAAGCCTATCCTTCTATAGAGATTGTAATTGATTTACATAGGGATGAGATGCCGGAAGGAACCCGTCTGGTGACAGAGGTAGACGGCATACCCATGGCGAAGTTTATGTTTTTTAACGGATTAAGCAGAACTAGGCAGACGGGGAATATTTCTTACCTGCAAAATAATAATCTGGATGAAAATCTAAGCTTTTCTTTTCAGATGCAGGAAAAGGCTATGGAGTATTACCCGGGACTTGCCAGAAAGATTTATTTAAAAGGTTACAGATACAATATGCATCTGAAGGAAAAGTATCTGCTCATAGAATTAGGGGCGCAAAATAATACGGTGGAAGAGGTGCGAAATACCTGCGGACCCATTGCTCATATTTTAGACCTGGTATTAACTGGACAATAAGCGGAATATTTGTTACAATTATCCTGTTTATCATTTGCGCGTATAGCGAGTAAATTGGATAGAGAGGTTTATGGATGGAAACGAATTACCAGAGCAAAATCCGCAATTTTTGTATTGTTGCACATATAGATCACGGCAAGTCCACACTTGCAGACAGAATTATTGAAAAGACCGGTCTGCTTACCAGCAGGGAGATGCAGGCCCAGGTGCTGGATAATATGGACCTGGAGCGTGAAAGAGGTATTACCATTAAGGCCCAGTCTGTGCGTACGGTATATAAGGCGCAGGATGGGGAGGAGTATATTTTTAATCTGATTGATACTCCCGGACATGTGGACTTTAATTACGAGGTAAGCCGTTCACTGGCAGCCTGTGACGGAGCGATATTGGTAGTGGATGCAGCCCAGGGTATTGAGGCCCAGACACTGGCCAATGTATATCTGGCACTTGATCACGATTTGGATGTATTCCCCGTGATTAATAAAATTGATTTGCCCAGTGCGGAGCCGAATCGTGTGAAGGATGAGATAGAAGATATTATCGGCCTGGAGGCACAGGATGCGCCCTTGATTTCTGCAAAGAACGGCATCGGTATCGAAGAGGTACTGGAACAGGTTGTACAGAAGATTCCCGCACCCAAAGGGAATCCGGAGAATCCTTTGCAGGCGCTGATTTTTGACTCTATATATGATTCTTATAAAGGTGTTATTATCTTCTGCCGTATCATGGAGGGTACGGTGAAAAAGGGTACCACCATTAAAATGATGGCTACAGGAGCCAAGCAGGAAGTTGTAGAAGTAGGTTATTTTGGCGCCGGTCAGTTCATTCCCTGTGAAGAATTGAGTGCCGGTATGGTAGGATATATCACCGCTTCTATTAAGAATGTAAAGGATACTGCTGTAGGTGATACGGTTACGGATGCGAACAACCCTTGCAGTGAGCCTTTGCCCGGTTATAAGAAGGTACAGTCCATGGTTTACTGTGGTATGTATCCGGCAGACGGTGCGAAATATCCCGACCTTCGGGATGCACTGGAGAAATTGCAGCTGAATGATGCATCCCTACAGTATGAGCCGGAAACATCCATTGCCCTGGGCTTTGGTTTCCGCTGCGGTTTCCTGGGACTGCTTCACCTGGAGATTATTCAGGAGCGTCTGGAGCGCGAGTACAATCTGGATCTGGTTACTACCGCCCCCGGTGTTATTTATAAAGTATATAAAACCAATGGAGAGGTTATCGAACTGACCAATCCTTCCAATTTGCCGGATCCTTCAGAGATAGAGCATATGGAAGAACCTATTGTCAGTGCGGAAATCATGGTGACCAGTGAGTTCATCGGTTCCATCATGGAACTTTGTCAGGAGCGCAGAGGCCGTTATCTGGGAATGGAATATATTGAGGGTAACAGAGCCCTGATTAAGTACGAATTACCGCTGAACGAAATTATTTATGATTTCTTCGATGCGCTGAAGTCCCGTTCCAGAGGCTATGCATCCTTTGACTATGATATCAAGGGCTATGAAACTGCAAGCCTGGTGAAGCTGGATATTCTGATTAACAGGGAAGAGGTGGATGCACTGTCCTTTATCGTGCATGCGGATTCTGCATATGAACGAGGCAGAAGGATGTGTGAGAAACTGAAGGATGAGATTCCCAGACATTTATTTGAAATCCCCATTCAGGCTGCCGTAGGTGGCAAGATTATTGCCCGTGAAACTGTAAAGGCTATGCGTAAGGATGTACTTGCAAAGTGTTACGGTGGTGATATTACCCGTAAGAAGAAACTGCTGGAGAAGCAGAAAGAGGGTAAGAAGCGAATGAGACAGGTGGGAAATGTGGAAATCCCCCAGAAAGCATTTATGAGTGTGTTAAAGCTGGATGATGGCAAGTAAAAATTTTTTGGAATTATATTTTCATATACCCTTTTGTATTCGAAAGTGTCTTTATTGTGACTTTCTGTCGGGGCCTGTAGCGGCCCCTGACAGGGATGCCTATATGAAGGCACTTTTACTTGAAACGGAGCAAAGAGCACCGGAGTGCCGGGAGTATACAGTCAGCAGTATTTTTATCGGCGGCGGCACCCCTTCCGCGGTTGACGGAGAATGGATAGAGGAATTGCTTCATAAGGTGCGCACACTTTACCATACTTCTTCGGATATGGAGATTACTATAGAGGTGAATCCGGGAACTGCGGATAGGGAAAAACTGCGTCTTTACCGAAGAGCTGGCGTGAATCGTCTGAGTATGGGGTTGCAGTCGGCAAATGATGCAGAGTTGCAAAGACTGGGCAGAATTCATACTTACGAGGAATTTTTGCAGGTGTATACTATGGCACGGGAGGAAGGCTTTACCAATATCAATGTGGATGTGATGAGTGCATTGCCCGGACAGGACAAGGCATCCTATAGAGAAACTTTAGAAAAGGTATTGCAGCTGGGGCCGGAACATATATCAGCGTATTCCCTGATTGTAGAAGAGGGGACGCCTTTTTATGAAAAATTTGAGAAAGGTGATCTGAAACTACCGGATGAGGATACGGAGCGGGAGATGTATGTGATGACGGAGAAACTGCTGGGTGAGCGGGGATATCAGCGTTATGAGATATCCAATTATGCCCTGCTGGGAAAGGAATGCCGTCACAATATAGGATACTGGAACCGCACGGATTATCTGGGACTTGGAATCGGTGCAGCATCTCTGATGAATAACTGCAGGTTTAGTAACAGCAGTGAATTGGAAGCATACATTAGGGATCCTATGGCACAACGGACGGATATGCAGCAGTTGTCTCTGCAGGAACAGATGGAAGAGACCATGTATTTAGGGCTTCGTATGCTGCAGGGAGTGTCAGAACAGGGCTTTTCTAAGCAGTTTGGGATGACCATGGAGCAGGTGTATCAGGAAGTGATTAACAGGAATATCCGTGACGGGTTACTGCGGTATGAGACTGCACCGGACGGTAGTGACAGGGCATTAGTGCTGACAGACCGGGGGCTTGATTTGAGTAATTATGTGATGGCACAATTTTTATTCTAGAAAGGTTTGAAGATGACAGGCACGAGGACCGGCAGTTGCACATAAACTATTGTTAAGTGCAATCCTGGAGGTACTTTTGAAAACCTTTCAAAAACCATTGACTTCAAGTGAAGAATCAGAGTACATCCGTCTGTTGCAAGAGGGGACAGTGCAGGAAGCCGAACAGGCCAAACAGATTCTGATAGAGCGTAATCTGAGACTGGTAGCACATATTGCCAAAAAGTACCAGAATGCGGAGGAAGAATTGGAAGATTTAATTTCTATCGGTTGTATTGGTCTGATTAAGGCAATCGATACCTTTGATGCGGGAAAGGGCAGACTGGCAACATATGCGTGCAGATGTATTGATAACGAGCTGCTGATGATGTTGCGTGCCAAAAAAAAGAACGCAAAGGAAATATCCTTATATGAACCGATCGGACAGGATAAGGAAGGGAAAGAAATACATCTGATGGATATTATTGAGCAGTATCAGCCGGACATTGTGGAAAGCATGGAGCTGCGCAAAAATATCATGAGAATGTATGAGCTAATTGACCGGATTCTCACAGACAGGGAAAGGGATATATTATTTTTCAGGTACGGTCTGATGGGACATAGAGAAATGACACAGCATGAAATCGGTAAAATGTTGGGAATATCACGTAGTTATGTTTCCAGAATAGAGAAAAAAGCGCTTAAAAAAATCTACGACAGATTCTAGGTTTGCAGCTTGCAAAAAAAGAGTTGGAACAGTATACTCAATAATAGGTATATAGAAGCGAAGTATAGAAATTTGGTTTTCGGGCAGTTGTTCTTTAGAGTGGGAAAGGGAAGAACTGCCCGGGAATATCATGTATGCAATTCTGAATATTCAAAAAGTGTCCCTATGGACATTCAAGTTCGAATCAAAACAAAATCCAGGAAGAACAGAATAAAAGTATTGGAGGTGCGTGATGTATAGCGAGATTACATCAGGGGCCGTACTTGGCGTATCGGCTTATTTTGTCAGGGTGGAGGTGGATGTGGCTACCGGTCTGCCCAGTTTTAATATGGTGGGGTCTCTCAGTAATGAGACCAGAGAATCCAGGGAACGTGTGACGGTAGCACTGAAAAATGCAGGACTGGATATTCCTCCTGCCCATATTACGGTGAATTTGTCTCCGGCTGATGTCAAAAAGGAAGGGACTGCTTTTGATTTGCCCATAGCGGTGGGGATGCTGGAGGCACTGGGATATTTTGACAGTAAGGCTACAAAGGATGTGCTGTTTTTGGGAGAGCTGGGACTTAGCGGTGAGATCAAAAACGTAAGAGGTGTACTGCCCATTGTCAGGGAGGCTGTGGCGGGAGGAATCAGGGAATTCATTCTGCCTGCCGGAAATGTGGCAGAGGGAGCGGTGATACCCGGCATAATCATCAGAGGCGTGGCGGATATCAGGGAATTGGTGGAGTTTCTGCAAAATCCGGAAGGAGAAAATCTGCAGAAGGTCATCACCACTGACCGATTTTTTGCAGAGACTCAGTCAGATGACAGCGCGAACTTTGACCAGGTACGGGGACAGGAGTTAGCCAAGCGTGCGGCGGAGATTGCGGCAGCAGGCTTTCATAATTTATTGCTGGTGGGACCGCCGGGAGCAGGCAAGTCCATGATTGCCAAACGCATACCGGGTATTATGCCACCATTGACAGTGGAGGAGAGTTTGGAAGTTACATCTATTTACAGCGTGGCTGGGTTACTTACGCAGCAGCACAATCTGATTACCAGCAGACCATTTCAAGCTCCTCATCATTCTATTTCTCAGGCTGCCCTATTGGGAGGCAGTTCCAGACTGCGACCGGGGATGATATCCCTGGCACATCGAGGTGTCCTGTTTCTGGACGAATTACCTGAATTTCAAAGATACATATTGGACGGCATGCGTCAACCCTTAGAGGACCATTCCATTGTCATAGCCAGGGCCAGCGGCAATGTGACCTATCCTGCGGATTTCATGCTGGTATGTGCGCTGAATCCCTGTCCCTGCGGTTATTTTCCGGATAAAAACAGGTGCAGATGTACGGAGCATGAGATACATAAGTACTTGGGGAAAATATCAGGTCCCATACTGGACCGCATTGACCTGTGTGTGGAGCTGCAGCAGGTAGAACTGCTACAGCTGCAAAAAAATGTAAGGGGAGAAAGCTCGGCAAGTATCAGAAAGCGTGTAGAGCGTGCCAGAAGTATGCAAAACAAACGATTCAAGGACAGTTCCCGGCGTTTTAATGCAGATATGGAGGCTATGGACTTGGAACGTTTTTGTAAGCTGGGTAAAAAGGAAGAAAAGTATATGGAGAGGATATATCATTCCTTACAATTAAGTGCCCGGGCTTATCATCGGGTGTTAAAAGTGGCACGAACCATTGCAGACCTTGCGGGTGAAGAGGATATCAGGGAGGAACATTTGCTGGAAGCAGTTTGTTACAGACCATCCTCCGTGTATTTTAAGTGAAATATGACAAGGTAACAGAAGGATGTGTGAGAGGAAGAAGCGTAAGGGAAGGAGTAGGGAAAGGTATGGAAGAAAAGATGTATGCATATTGGTTGGCTGCCATGCCGGGACTTGGCTGTACCAGAATAGCAGCCTTATTGGAACGGGGCGGTAGTGCAAAAGGCGTTTATAAGGCGGGGGAGGCCATCTGGAAGGGAATTGTGACAGACAAGCATTTGGCCTGCATTGAGGAAGCGAAAAAGGCTTGGGATGTGCAGGGGAATTATGAAAGGATGAGGAAGCAGGGAATCGGTTTTGTGCTTCGGGGGGATCAGGAGTATCCGGGGAAACTGGAGCATATACCGGATCCGCCCTATGCATTGTTTTATAAAGGAGAGCTACCAAAACAGGAATTGTTTTCTGTAGCTGTAATTGGTGCCAGAGCCTGTTCGGAATATGGCCGGTTTGTTGCCACACGGCTGGGAGAAGAGCTGGGACGGGCCGGTATCCAGGTCATCAGCGGAATGGCCAGAGGGATTGACGGTATCAGTCAGGAGGCTGCTTTGCAGGCAGGTGGTAAAAGTTACGGGGTGTTGGGAAGCGGCGTGGATGTATGCTATCCCAAAGAAAACAAAAACATCTATGACAGGCTTCTGAAACAGGGTGGTATTTTGTCCGAGTATGTACCGGGCACTATGGCAAGAGCGCAGAACTTTCCGCTGCGAAACCGCATTGTCAGTGGTCTTTGTGATGTATTGGTAGTGGTAGAAGCCAGGGAAAAAAGTGGTACACTGATTACCGTGGATATGGCGCTGGAGCAGGGACGGGAGGTATATGTGGTGCCCGGCAGAATTACGGACCGTTTAAGTGATGGATGTAACAGACTACTGCGTCAGGGTGCCGCTATTTTACTAAGCCCTGCTGAACTGGTGCAGGAAATCAAACAAATGCTAGGGAGTGCAGATGCGCCGGCAGAGGTTGCGAAAGCGGAAGGAGAGAATGTGGGTGGTGCGGATGCGGGTGGAAAAGGGAAAGCGCCTTCGGGCCTGCCTAAATTACAGCATCGGATATATGAAATGCTGGATTACACACCCAAATCCCTGGATGCTATCACAGCGCAATTGGGCAAAAGTTACAATGATTGTAACAGTATGCAGATAAATATGGTACTGATGGAGATGTGTGTACAAGGGCTTGTAAGGCAAAACAGCCCGGGGCACTTCAGCTTACCCATTTAGCACTTTTACTAATTGCATATTCGGTTGAAAGAACGTAAAATAGAATGTGCACGGACATATATTTGAGGCAGTGTAAATAAAATAACAGATAGCAAATGGTTAGTGAAAAAGGAATACATGCGAGGTGGATTTTATGTATAGAGAGCATACAAAGGTAATTAAAATTGGTGACAGATATATCGGTGGAGGATATCCCATATTAATACAGTCCATGACCAATACCAAAACGGAGGATGTGGCAGCTACGGTGGAGCAGATACTGCGTCTGGAGAAGGCCGGCTGCGAAATCGTACGTTGTACGGTGCCTACTATGGAGGCGGCACTGGCTATAAAGGAGATTAAAAAGCAGATACACATCCCCTTGGTGGCGGATATTCATTTTGATTACAAAATGGCCATTGCAGCCATTGAAAACGGTGCGGACAAGATTCGTATTAATCCGGGTAATATTGGCAGCAGTGACAGGGTGAAGGCTGTAGTAGACGTGGCAAAGGAACGTAATATTCCCATCCGTGTGGGTGTCAACAGCGGTTCCCTGGAAAAGAATCTGGTGGAAAAATATGGTGGTGTTACAGCGGAAGGCATCGTGGAAAGCGCTCTTGATAAGGTGCGTATGATAGAGGAACTGGGCTATGATAATCTGGTCATCAGCATCAAGTCTTCAGATGTACTTATGTGTGTGAAGGCGCATGAGCTTCTGGCGGATAAAACCGTATATCCCCTCCATGTAGGTATCACAGAGTCCGGTACAGTGGCAAGCGGTAACATCAAATCCGCAGTGGGACTGGGACTGATTTTGCATCAGGGTATCGGTGATACCATTCGCGTATCCCTTACCGGTGATCCTGTGGAGGAGATTAAATCAGCCAAGCTGATACTGCGCACTTTGGGACTGCGTAAAGGCGGCATAGAAGTAGTATCCTGCCCTACCTGCGGACGCACACAGATTGATTTGATAGGGCTGGCCAATAAGGTAGAGGCGATGGTAGAGGATTATCCTCTGGATATTAAGGTGGCAGTGATGGGCTGTGTGGTAAACGGTCCCGGAGAAGCTAAGGAAGCTGAGCTGGGGGTTGCCGGCGGTAAGGGCGAAGGACTGCTTTTTAAACGGGGAGAAATTATAAAGAAAATGCCGGAAGACCAGCTTCTTGCAGCATTGAAGGAAGAGCTGGATAACTGGAGCGAATAAATAAATGCCGCATAAGCGGTGGAATGGATGACACAAATGGAAAAAGGGTTTTTTGATGTATTTCCCACCTTACAATTAAAAAAGCAATTGCATGATATCATGGAGCAGACCGTGGTAGAGAGAGTATCTACCACGAAAAGCAAGGATTTTCTGCGTATTTATATTTTCAGTACCAGGCTGATACAAAAAAGTGATATTTACCGGGTGGAACAGGAAATCAAACAACAGCTGTTTCCTAATGTGAATATTACGATTAAGATTTATGAACGATTTGAATTATCCGGTCAGTATACACCTGAGAAATTAATGGATTTGTACGGCGACAGCATTCTGGAGGAACTGAGGGAGTATAGCAGAATTCAGTATACCGCCCTACGAACAGCAGAGATTACGTATACAGATCCAAGGACAATGGTCCTTTCCCTGGAAGACAATGTACTGGTGCGGGATGTGGAAGCGGATTTTGTCCGTATTTTGGAAAAGGTGATTGTGGAACGCTGCGGTTTGTCCTGCAATGTTGAGGTGGAATACCGCACTGCCAAGACGGGCAAATTCGCGGAAGATGACGAACTGATGCTGCAAAAGAAGGTGTCGGAAATTTGCAACCGTATCGGTGAGGGTAGTAAGGACAGCAATGAGAGCGGCGAAAAGCAGGCGGACACTGCTGAAAAGAGTAAACAGACCGCAAAAGGTTCCGGGGATAAAGGGGCAGGATCCAAAACAGCAGGCGGTAAGGGAGAATGGAATGGTACTCCCAGAAGGAGTGGCGATTTTTCCAAAAGTATCAAGCGTTCAGATAATCCGGATGTTATTTTCGGCAGGGATTTTGAAGAGGAAGCTATAAAGATAGAAGATATCATAGGTGAAATGGGGGAAGTAGTTATCCGTGGCAAGATTTTGTCTGTGGATAAAAAAGATATCAAAAATGAAAAGTGCATTTTGATTGTCAGTGTAACCGATTTCAGTGATACCATGACAGTCAAAATGTTTTGTCCCCAAGATAAGTCGGCAGAACTGATGCAAGATATCAAGAAGGATGCCTTTGTAAAGATAAAGGGTATAGCCCAAATGGATACTTATGATAAGGAGCTGACCGTGGGCTCTGTCAGCGGTATCAAGAAAATTCCTGATTTTACAACCACCCGTATGGATAATAGTCCCCATAAGCGTGTAGAGCTTCACTGCCACACCAAGATGAGTGATATGGACGGTGTGTCTGAGACCAAAGATATTGTAAAACGTGCCTATAAATGGGGGCATAAGGCAATTGCCATTACGGATCATGGTGTGGTACAGGGCTTTACCGATGCAAATCATGTTTGGGAAGATTTATTTAAGGATGCCAACAAAAAGAGGAAAGAAGCAGAGCAGCCTCCCATAGCCAAAGAGGATTTCTTTAAGGTAATCTATGGTGTGGAAGCATACCTGGTGGATGATTTACAGGAGATTGTAACAGGTAGCGAGGATAAAAGCCTGCAGGATACTTATGTAGTATTTGACATTGAGACTACAGGATTTTCCCCTGTTAAAAACCGTATCATTGAAATCGGAGCCGTAAAGGTACAAAGTGGTGTTATTGTAGACCGATTTTCTACTTTTGTAAATCCGCAGGTGCCCATTCCTTTTGAGATAGAGAAACTGACAAGCATCAATGATGATATGGTGCTGGATGCACCTTTAATCGAGAATGTGCTGCCTGACTTCCTGGCATTTTGCGAGGATTGTGTACTGGTAGCACACAATGCAAACTTTGATGTGGGATTTATTAAGGAAAACAGTCGCAGACTTGGATTGACGGGAGATTTTACATATCTGGATACGGTGGCCCTTGCCAGAGTGTTACAGCCGGAGCTTTCTAATTTTAAATTACATACGGTGGCAAAAGCATTGGGAGTATCCCTGGAGCATCATCACCGCGCAGTGGATGATGCAGAATGTACTGCGGAAATATTTATACGTTTTATAGAGATGCTTGAGCAGAGAGAGGTTTCCAGACTATCCCAGATAAATGTCTTAGGCGAAATGGGTAAGGAAGCAATTAGTAAGTTAAAACGTCATCATGCGATTATTTTGGCCAAAAATGATTTGGGACGTATCAATCTGTATCGGTTGATATCTGAATCACATTTGCATTATTTTAACCGATTCCCTCAAGTGCCTAAAAGCCTGGTGAATAAATACAGGGATGGCCTGATACTGGGAAGTGCCTGTGAAGCAGGTGAATTGTATAGGGCCATATTGGATGAGCAAAGTGAAGAACAGATTGCCAGATTGGTGAATTTTTATGATTATCTGGAGATACAGCCTGAGGGCAACAATATGTTCATGATTCACTCGGAAAAGGTGCGTAATGTGAATTCTGTGGAGGATATTCGGGATATCAACCGCAGAATAGTAGCGTTGGGAGAACAGTTCCATAAGCCTGTTGTAGCCACCTGTGATGTGCATTTCCTTGACCCGGAGGACGAGGTATACAGGCGTATCATCATGGCAGGCAAGGGCTTTGCGGATGCGGACGACCAGGCACCTCTGTATCTGCATACTACAGAGGAAATGTTGGAGGAGTTTTCTTATTTGGGCTCGGACAAGGCCAGAGAAGTGGTTATCACTAACACCAATATGATTGCGGATATGTGTGAAACCATTGCGCCTGTCAGACCTGATAAGTGTGCGCCCGTAATCGAAGATAGTGATAAGACTCTGACAGATATCTGTTATAATAGAGCACATGAAATTTATGGTCCCAATTTGCCGGAAATCGTGGAAGCCAGACTGCAAAGAGAGTTAAATTCCATTATCAGTAACGGTTTTGCGGTAATGTATATTATTGCCCAGAAGCTGGTATGGAAATCCGTAGAAGACGGCTATTTGGTGGGATCCAGAGGTTCCGTGGGAAGCTCTTTTGTGGCTACCATGTCGGGGATTACGGAGGTAAATCCGCTGGCACCTCACTATTATTGTACGGATTG
>JAZODQ010000094.1:0-121004 GCA_045597105.1 Acetatifactor sp. | reverse complement strand
AAATCATATCCAATCTGTTTAATGGCAATTGCGGCCATTTCATTTCCTGAAGCATATTCCATAACCTGCTCTTTCATTATACCACTCCCCCTTCCATTCTCTTTTCCGTCAGATAAGATTCCGACGTAATATAACCATCCGGACCGGACTTTTCATAATATTCCGGCTTCCGTAAAAGCTCCTGATTAGGCATAAAATAGGTTTTATTCGGATGCTCGGCTTCCACACCTCTTACCAGCGCATTCACCGGACAAACATCCACGCAACGAAGACAGCCTTTGCAATGATAATAATCAAGTCCCTGATTCACCATCATTTCCCTGCCTTTATACTCACCCTTGCCAAACTGAAACACCATATCCGGACAGGTAGAATGACACAATCCGCAGTTAATACATCTCTCTTTGATAAATAAAGGAATATATCCCTGTCTGGAAGGGGATACATCTACCACTACCGTACTACCGAATCTGGGATTAATGCCTCCGATAGGTGCATTTTTATAACCCCAGTCCAATGAAGAAGCACTATTATCCTCTTCCTCTCGCTGACTTCGCACTACATTTTCCAGCCTTCTTACTTCCTCATACCCTCTTCTGAGGCCATCCAGATTACTTTTCAGAACCTCCGGATACTTTTTCCCTAATGTGTCTTTACATATCTGCTCCCCCACTGTCAGATTCGTAATACCCATGATTTTTAGGGTCGCACCAAGCATTACCATGTTAATTCTGGAATGGGTCTCCATGGCGATTCGCTGTGCCTCCAGTCCATAAAAAATGTCCGGTGCGCCTTCCGGCTGCTCCTGTCCCGGTTCCAAAGCTATAATCACCGTAGTCTCTGGCCCACATCCTTTCCAGACCGATTTGTCCTTTAAAAGTGCCTGATGGAATATTACCAACAGATCCGGTTCCACTACCGGAGAATGTACCCTGATTTCCTTTTCCTTTTTACAATATCTGATAAAGCCTTTTACCGGTGTCCCTGTCTTTTCGGAACCATAACTGGAAAAATTACTGCTGTTTACATCCAGATACTTTACCCCCAATTCGCCCAGCATCTTGCCACACAAATTGGCTCCAAGACCGCCGATACTCTCCAACCGTATTTCATAATATTCTTTTCCGTTTGCAAGCTTCTCCATCAAACCTTTTTTACTATTTATTAAGTGTCCCATTATTCATCTACCTCACTAAAAAATTCTTTCCCTACAGAACATAAAGGACACAAGAAAGCCTCCGGTAGTTCTTCAAATATTGTGCCGGGTGCAACTCCCAGTTCGGGGGCACCAGCTGTTTCATCATATATCCATCCGCACACATCACATATATATTTCATCACAACCACCTCTTAAATAACTACTATATTATTTTTTCAAATGAGCATCCCCTAATTCATCAGCAAGCATTCCCAGTTGTACCATGCTTTCTCCATTTATAACAGAATCAATACGTACTATTGTATCTGCAAAAACCAGTGCTTTACTCTTTTCCAGCATCTCCCGCATTATCTTTGCAGCAATTATCGCCCAGCTTCCATTTTCCATAAAAGCAACCACTCTGTTACTGAAATTGCGCTCTGTCAAACAATTGATAAACTCTCGCATAGGCGGAAAAATCCCTGCATTATAAGTAGTGGTAGCCAGAACCAGTTTAGAATACCGAAAAGCCTCCGCCACCGTTTCTGTCATATCGCATCTGGCCAAATCTCTGACCGTTACAGGGCAGCCCTTTTCCTTTAATCTCTCCTCCAATAGTAAAACTGCTTTTCTGGTATTACCATAAACCGAAGTATACGCAATCAAAACGCCTTCCTCTTCCGGCTCATAACAGGACCATGTATGATATAAGTTTATATATTGGGGGATATTCTCCGATAACACAGGTCCGTGAAGAGGACAAATTCTCTGTATTTCCCAATCGGCTACCTTCTTTAATAATTTCTGCACATATACACCATATTTTCCTACAATGCCGAAATAATAACGTCTGGCCTCCTGAATCCATTCCTCCTGCACATCCAACGCCCCAAACTTACCGAATCCATCCGCAGAAAATAAAATCTTATCTGTACTGTCATAGGTCATAATTACTTCCGGCCAGTGTACCATGGGTGCGGCAATAAATTCTAATTTGTGCTTTCCCAGAGAAAGGATGTCACCATCAGATACTACAATGCGTTTTTCTTCAAATTCCATTCCAAAAAAATTCCGCATCATTGCAAAAGCTTTTGCAGAAGCAACCAGCACTGTTTCCGGATACTTCTCCATAAAATTTACAATATTTGCGGAGTGATCCGGCTCCATATGTTGAACAATCAGATAATCCGGTCTGCGTTCTACCAATTCTTTTTGCAAATTTTCCAGCCATTTTGATGTAAAATCTGCATCAACGGTATCAAGAACTGCCACTTTTTCATCCAAAATAACATAGGAATTGTATGATATTCCATTGGGTACAGCGTACATTCCCTCAAACAAATCAATTTTATGGTCATTTACACCGATGTACTTAATATCTCTTGTAATCGTCATAAATTACACCCCCTTTGCCATCTGTTTATGAAACAGACAACATAATAAACTTTTGCTGTCTGTTATAGTTTCTTCACCTTAACGCAGATTATGCAATTTATGACATAACATTATTCTGATTGCTATTTAATTATTTGACATGAAATTGTATCCGATTTATACTCGATGGTGATATAGACGGATTTAAGAAAGGTCATTTTCGTAACATGGAGAATTTATTTTTTTGTTTAAATGCGACCATTCCCATATTTCTTGTAATGGTCTTTGGATATGTGTGTAAAAATCTGAAACTGATGGATGAGCACTTTGTAAAAACCTTGAATACCTTTAATTACAAGGTGACACTTCCTGTCCTTCTGTTCAAAGACATTTCCGGCGCAGACTTCCATGCAGTATGGGATACCAAATACGTACTGTTCTGCTTTCTAGTAACATTACTTTGTATCTGCATCCTCTGGCTGCTTGCCCAAGTCTTCTGCAAAGATAAATCCATTGTAGGAGAATTGGTTCAGGCCTCCTACCGCAGCAGCGCCGCCATACTGGGCATTGCCTTTATTCAAAATATCTATGGTACCTCAGGCATGGCTCCGCTCATGATTATCGGCACGGTTCCTCTTTATAATGTGGCGGCAGTGGTCATTCTGTCCCTGACAGAACCCGGAAACCGCGGTATGAACAAGGCTACTTTACAGAAAACGGTCAAAGGTATTTTTACCAACCCTATTATCTTGGGCATCCTTTTGGGTATGATAGCCTCCCTTTGCCGTATTTCTTTTCCTGTTATTATTACCAAGACTGTCAGCAACATCTCCGTACTGACTACTCCCCTGGCACTTATCAGTCTGGGCGCAGCTTTTGAAGGCAGGAAAGCCTTGGCCAAATTAAAGCCAACACTTACCTGCCTCTTGGTAAAACTTGTAATCCAGCCCGCTATTTTTCTCCCTATTGCCGCTTACCTGGGCTTTCAGGGTGAAAAAATGGTAGCTATCTTAGTGATGCTGGGAGCACCTACCACTGCCAGTTGCTATATTATGGCCAAAAATACCGGTCATGAAGGTGTATTAACCTCCAGCGCCGTGGTAGCTACAACCTTCTTCAGTTCCATCACTTTAACTATATGGCTATATTTGCTACGCACATATGCTTTGATTTAAAAATACAAAAAGGTGGGAATATCCCACCTTTTATCCTTCTATACCGGTAACAGATGCCACCGTATCAGCCACCTCTACCACTTCAGGGCCGGCCTCAAAAACTTCCGTATTGTCTGCTGCTTCCATCGGATCCTCGTATTCCTTCTCTTCCTCTTCTTCCTCCCAAAGAGAATCATACTCCTCTCTTTCCTTTGCCATAGCTCCGATATTCTTGGCCGCCTGATACAGTTCCATACTATATTCCATCAGCTTCTTCTCATCAGATGCAGGCACAATACCACCCTTCATAATTCGCCTTGCTACCTCCATAATCTTTACAAGGTCTTCCGCATACTCTTCCAAGGCATCCCCTTGTTGCTCTGCTATAATCATATTGGCGGTAGCAGTCCGCTGCTCCAGAATCTTATCCATATACTCCTGATATTCCGTCTGCTTTTCCTTTACCGCTTCTATGGTAAGCTCCAGTGTGGCTGCTTCATTTGCATAAACGGTTTTGCCATTCTCCACAGCATTTATCTTTTTCTCTAATTCTGCCTTTTTCCCGGAAAGCACCGCCTGCTGCTCCCGATATGCTTTTATCTGGGTGTTATAAATTTGTCTCGCTTCTGTAATTTTCATATTCTCACATCCTTATGTTTAAATAGGCACATCCTTGTCCCTACTGTGTTTATCGGCAAAAGTTGTGTGTGCCGGATATCTATTATTGTTATCGAATCATCTGCGTTACTTCTTTAGCTTGCAATCGTTTCTTTTCTATTCTCTATCCAAACTTTGTACATAAGCAGTGCTACTAATACTGCAACCGCACATCCGATTCCCCTGGCCACCCATACATTCATAGGTGTTGTCTCCAATATCTTGCATGCAAATGTTCCGATTCCTGATGAAACTACATATAATATAATTTTTTTTATCATTATACTCCCTCCGATATTTTGATTCCACTATTATATATATGCCAAAAGTTGATTTTTATTAACTAAACCCATATCCTATGTTTATCATCCGTCAGACAGCTGCAATCTAATGCATAAAGAAAGTCCCGGAAATCCAGTATTTCCGGGACTTATCCATTTAAGTTTTATCTAATATCTTCGTGCTTATACCACACCCTGTGCTGTCATAGCCTCAGCTACCTTCAAGAAGCCTGCGATGTTAGCACCTGCAACATAGTTGCCTTCCATGCCGTACTTCTTAGCTGCTGCATCCAGATTGTGGAAGATATTTACCATAATGGTCTGCAGCTTAGCATCTACCTCTTCGAAGGTCCAGGACAATCTCTCACTGTTCTGGCTCATCTCCAGTGCGGAGGTTGCTACACCACCTGCATTTGCAGCCTTACCGGGGCAGAACATTACACCATTCTGCTGGAAGTACTCAGTTGCTTCCATGGTAGTAGGCATGTTAGCACCTTCTGCTACTGCCATTACACCATTCGCTACCAGCATCTTTGCATCTTCCAGGTTCAATTCATTCTGAGTTGCACAAGGAAGTGCAATATCTACCTTTACAGACCACTGATTGGTTCCCTCAGCAGCCTTATCATGATACTGTGCGGAAGGTCTTGCAGCTGCGTACTCGGATAATCTTGCACGCTTTACTTCTTTAATCTCCTGTAACAGTGCCACATCAATTCCTTCGGGATCATAGATCCAACCGGTAGAATCAGAACATGTAACAGGCTTAGCACCTAACTGCTGTGCCTTCTGTATTGCATAAATAGCTACGTTACCTGCACCGGATACAGCAATAGTCTTGCCTGCGATATCATTACCGTTACACTTTAACATTTCAGCTGTCAGATAAAGCAGACCATAGCCGGTTGCTTCCTTTCTCGCCAAGGAACCACCGTAGGAAAGGCCCTTACCTGTAAGCACACCTTCGTATAAGCCGGTAATTCTCTTGTACTGACCGTACATATAACCGATTTCTCTTGCGCCTGTACCGATATCACCTGCAGGTACATCAGTATCAGCACCGATATATTTATAAAGCTCTGTGATGAAGCTCTGGCAGAATGCCATAACCTCTCTGTCGGACTTGCCCTTAGGGTCGAAATCGGAACCACCCTTACCGCCACCGATAGGCAGACCTGTTAAAGAGTTCTTGAAAATCTGCTCGAAACCTAAGAACTTAATGATACCCAGGTTTACGGAAGGATGTAATCTTAAACCTCCCTTGTAAGGTCCGATTGCAGAGTTATACTGTACACGGAAGCCATTATTAACCTGAACCTGTCCCTTATCATCCACCCAGGGAACACGGAACATAAGCTGTCTTTCAGGTGTAACCAGTCTTTCAAGCAATGCATCCTTACGATACTGCTCTTCGTTTGCTTCAATAACAACACGAAGGGACTCTAATACTTCCTTTACTGCCTGATGAAACTCGGGCTGAGCAGGATTCTTAGCAACTACAAGATCAAATACCTCATCAACATATGACATAACAAATTCCTCCTTTGGTTTTTTAACCACGGAATTATTATAAACCACAAAGCCAAAATACACAACGTACTTTATCCTACTAATTTATAAAAGTTGCAAGGTGTTTTTTATACAAGTTGCACAAGAAAATATACATGTATACAATAATAATCTTTACAAAAAATCCTTTAATACACCAATGTTTTTCTGTTCAAAAGAGATTAAATCCCTTGCCATCCGGATACTTTGCTTATCAGCCTCCTGATTGTGTCTAAGCACCTTCTCCATATCTAGAATTCCCGTATTATTCCCTTTTATCATCAATTCTGCAATATGCCCCGTACTTGTATCCAGTATCGTGTTTCCATGAATTCCCATCTTCAGCATTATATCCTCTATATAGGTTGCACGATATGTTTCCGCCTTTGCCTCCACCAGTTGTCTGACTGCATCATTATGAATTTCCGCATACCTTACTGATTGCTGTGCTATTTCCGCAGCCAACCTGTCATCATAAACCTTATCCGATATGGTATCAATGGATTTTATGGCCGCTTCCGTTTTTTTCTGAATTTCTCTTAGAATATTAACATCCTGCTTTTTCATATTTTACCGCCTTTTTTACATCCGTACATTACATGCCACAATAAAGTATTGCACATATTAAAGTATTTCATACAAAAAGACCACTAAGATATTGTTTATATATCTTAGCGGTCAGCTTATCTTTTTCGACGAGATTCTGCGGTATCAGCATTTCCTACATTAGTTCACCAAATACCTCTAAAAATGTTCTCTCACTTCTTACGAAACTGCCATCGCCAACAGTTCCTCTACACTATATATAGGCGCCTCATAGTGATGTCCGTTCCACTCCAGATACACCTTACGATTCTCCATATCCACTCCCTGGGCATCCGGCATCCACATCACAGGCTTCATGTCCTGGTTCATCATATAAATTCCGTAATAGCCCAGCAAATAGGTATATCCCTCTGCATCGGTGCCAAGACACCAGTCCGTAGGATATGCCCAGTCCATAGTATTAATAATTTTACCGGCTTCTACATCATAAATCACAAAACTGTAGTCCCAATATTGTATGAAGCAATACTTCTCATCCGCACTGTAGTACAGTCTATATACAAATTCCGGCTTTTCCAAACCATAAGAATACACAATTTCTGCAGCTTTATCCCCTGTAATGGTAACAGTTTCCTCCGGCAGAGAAGTTTCCTCCTGAATTTCCACTACCTCCGGTCCTGCCGCCATTGTATAAACGGTTATCTTGTTATCATTTCTTGCACATGCTGTAATGCCATGGGAAGATTGATAAATGGCTTCATTATTCGTAGTCTTACACTCGAACTTATAGCTCATGTCAAAACAGCCGCCATATTCTCTGTCTACTACCAGCATTTGGCCATTCTCACAAAACAACAGAAAATTATTGTTGTTTATGTATACATTAGACTCTACTACAGCGGAGGCCAAAGTCTCCGAAAAAGAAACCTCTCCGGTCTGCATATTGACTAAAGCAAATTCATCGGTTGTAATATTTATCAGGTCTGTTGCTCCCGCATTCACAGGCAAATCCAACAGCCCGGGCCAGCGTCCCCTCTGTTCAAACTCCCAAAGCAGCTCCCCTGTACTGATATCAACAGCAAAGGTACAAGTATCACAGTCGGTATAGCCCTCACTATATAGAGCAGACATAACATAGGCAATACCATTCTGAATTTGTATATCTTTAGGTAGCTTTGTACCTAAGGGACAAACCGAAAGCTCCTGCATGGTATTTACATCTACAAAATATAAATTATATTCTTCCTTACCATCTTCCGGCTCCACAGGATATATATCTGCAAAAATACCATCCGGTGAAAGAAATGGACCATTTCCACCGGTTACATCCTCATAATCAGGGGTAACACCAATTTCCTCCAGCGTTTCCCCATCATATATAGTATGACTACCCAGCCACTGCTTCACTACCAGACACTTCCCATCCATATCTGTTGTCAGTTCAAATGCATCTTCCGTATTTAATGTTTTCACAAGTTCTTTCTCAGTCAGGTTGTAAATACTTACTTCTTCCTCAGCACTAATATATGCAAATTTATCCTTCCCTAAGAATGTAAAGCCGCCCGCACCATAAGCAGCATACTCTTCGGCCCCTATGATATCTATGACCTCTGCCTTCTTTAAATCAAACAAGGTAATGGTCTCCACATCGTCATAAATTGCCAAAGTATCCGAATCAGATGATTCCTTCACACATTCAATTCTACCGGCTGTTTCGTACTGATATGCAGCTTTCCAGATATTACCGGTATCGTATGCACGGAGACTTTCTGCCAAAATAAACTGAGCCTCCGGCGTATAAGGCATCTCTACCCCCGCACTCTCCGTCAAAGCCTCTACCGCAGTCTGCACAGCACTTGCCCTGTTCCCTGCTTCCAGATAATTGGTAGCCTTTTCTGCAAGAGAACCGGCCTGTCTCAATGCTAATTCTTCATTTTGACGCAGAATTTCTTGCGATTTTTCCAATATTTCATCTGCTTGCTGCTGGATTTGCGCCTTTTGATGCTGTATGCGCAGGGCTGTAGCCGTACTGTACATACCAAACAAAAGACAGGCTGCCCCACCAATCAGGGATGCCGTCACGATTTGGCGCATTTTGCGCTCCTTGTGTCTTTGGCGCAAATCATCATAGGGTAATTCAAACATAGCTGCCAAAAGTCGCAGTTTCTCTGTTTTCATAGCCTTCAGAATGGCTCTTTTATTTTTGCCGCGAATATCCGCCGCCAAGGGTTCTACCGGAATTCTGACCTCTTCTTCCGCACCATAAGCATCCTTCCGCTTTTCGATTCTGTACAGAAGCTCGTCCGGAAAAGCTTCCGACGGCTCTCCCTCTATCAGCACTGCCAACACATGTTCTCTGCCCCGTAACGCCACGAAAGTCTCTATTTCCTTTTTACACCACATGGACTCACGCAACCTGGGTGAACATATAACAATCAGCCATTCTGTACTTTGCAGCGCCTGTATGATAGGATCCTCCAGATTACTGGTCAACGGCAACTCATCCTTGTCGCGAAAGACTCTCTCTATTTTGGTCTTTTGTCCCTTACGTTTCTTTGCAATGCTTCTTGGCAAACGGAAGGACTCCAGTTCTTTGTGAAGTCGCTCTGCCACAAATTTATCCGGTTCCGTATGTCGATAGCTGATAAATGCATCATATTTATATTCTCTCTTCATTCACTCAACACTCCCTATTTCAGCGGCCTAATATATATACGAACATATTTTTAATACATTCCACAAGATAGATAATCCTTTACACTTCCACAGATATATTTTATCTGCTCAGTACACCTTAGTCAACGAAACTTTTGTACACTACTCCTTAACGCACACTACTGTAACCACGCACTTTTCCATATTTCAAAAAAGCTTTCATGATTTCTCATGAAAGCTTTGATAAGTTTCTTTAACGTACATAATCTGCATTTACATAACCGATTCTGCCATTATATTTTATTTTACACCAACCGTTTTCTTTTGAAATTAATTCTGCAGAAGCACCGCTCTTTAATACCCCAAGACGCTCTGCATTTGTATCAGGTTGTGAACGTACATTCAAATTCGTTGTTGCAGTTACGCTGCCTGTAACCGTAGCACCATCAGCACTTTCTAAAACATCCAGGTATTCGGACTTGATAAATCCTTCCTTATTTTCGTAGGATACTTTGGTCCAGCCATTCACACCTTGTTCCAGCACCAGTAAAGTGGTCCCTACTGCCGCACTACCAAGCTTATCCGCCTGCTCACTATCCGAACTTCTTACATTCACAGTGGCGTTTGCCACAGCATAGACTGTAGCCGGCTGAGTTTCTGTTGCTTCAACGTTCTCGCCACCCTCCGATGTGCTTCCTTCAGGTTCTGTTGATGTTTCCGTCTCGGAAGCATTCTGCTGGGCCAGAAGTTCGCCAACTGCTCTGCCGATTTCTGCATCAAGCTCAGTGAGATACTGTAACATCTGAGGACTATTTTGCATCAACTCGTTATATTCTACTTCAATTTTATTTTTAAATTCCACAACATCATTCTGTGTACTTACAGCTAAAATGTATTCATCTGTTTCTGCTGTATTTTCACTCTTTTTCATATACAGACTGCCATCTGCCGCAGTACATACATAATGTGCCTGGTATCCCGGATATTCTGCATTCTGATCCTCAAAGGTTACCTTATAATAGACATAAACCATCGTACTACCTGCTTCAGGCCCCGGCTTTGTATACACCTCTAACTGGGGATACTGTGCAATATATTTGGCCATTTCACCGTGTCTGAGCAGTTCCATCTCTGAAACGGTATCGCAGACTGCACGGATTGTGTCTAAATCGCCAAGTGCCACTGCATTATAATATGTGCATACCAGCGTCCATATCTCAGGATTTTCATTCTTCTCCAATGCCACGTCAGTAATCATGGCATTCAGATTAAGTTCCTCCTCACCGGAAGTTTCTGTCTGTACATCATCTCCTGTATTAGGGATAATATCATCGACACTTGTCTCAGCATTTGCATTAAGTGCAATTACAACCGTAACTGCCACACACACTACCAGTATAATGGGGAAAATCAGCTTATAATGCTTTAAAACAAAATCTCTTACTGTTTGTATCACATTTTTTAACATAAATAATTCCTCACAATACGTTTGAAATCAGGGAACTCCTGTTTCAAACCCCAAACCTTACCTTTAACCCTTAACATAAATCAGGGTGATGTAAAAATGCATCCGACAGGAATTGAACCTGCATTAAAGGCGTCGGAGGCCTCCGTTCTATCCATTAGACTACGGATGCAAATATTACGATTTTGTTACATCACCCTGGTTATGATACCACAAAAGCACCTGAATGTCTACTTTGTTTTCTCTGATTACAACAAGTTTTATTAAATGTTTATAATAATCGTCGGATTATTTTATCCTTTCTACCGTAGTAATAAATACTATCTGACAACACTTCTTCCGCCTCTACCTGTGTAGCGTTAATCTCACGCACCATGGAAGCCAAATTTTCCGGCGATTGACCTCCATCATCCGCCAGCAGAATTACCTCATGCACAGAGCTAGGCAGTATGTAAAAATCCTTATGTTGTCTCTCAGAAATGTTTTTCAGCAAATCAGGATAAATCATGCATGTGGCCCCAAAACCGACATTTTTATTACTTAAAATCTGCATCGGTATCTGGGATGCATCTAACCCACTCATGAATGCCCGTTCTTCTTCATCATCTGCATCTTCCATCAGACGCATTAGTATACCATTCATGGAGCACAAAGATGCCGGATATATTCTGGGTGTATTCTCCTGTGCCAATTTTAACAGCGTCTCTGTAGTAGTTCCCCACATTTCCATATGGGAATTCTGTACCAATACTGTGCCATGCCCCATTTTACAATTCTCAAACGCATAAAAAAAGCAAATCGCCATATCCATATATACAATATGCGGGATTTCTTTCAATAATTCTATATTACGATCAACCCCTATTAACTTATAACATATACGATCCTTTACTTTTTCAAACTCCGTATAAAAGGAAAAATCCAAATTGTCATGAATCGTATCTCTTTGATATATGTCTACAATTTTGTTGCAGATTCTTTCAATGCTCTTCCCTTCTTTATAGGATTCATAAAAATTTTCCAAATATAATGTAGGAAACAGATTATATCTGATATCCCTGATTGTAAGTCCTGTCAGATAAACATTATTATTTTTCTTTACCTTATTCAGACTGACACTGCATCCGTCTCCTAATATTATCCCTACTCTTTCTTGTACCTGACTTGCAAATTCCTGAAATCTCATATTCATTCCATACCTTTCTAATTGTTTTCATTGTTTTTCTGATACGGGATGTCTTCAGGAAATAGAAAAGGCAATGACTCAAACGACTCATTGCCTTACAAGCATATTAATACATATTAAACACGAGATAAATATTCACCGGTTCTGGTATCAATCTTAATCTTGTCACCAATTTCTACGAACAGAGGCACGTTAACATTTGCACCGGTCTCTACGGTTGCGGGCTTGTTTGCACCTGTTGCAGTATCACCCTTGAAGCCGGGCTCTGTTTCGGTGATTTCCAGCTCTACAAATAAAGGAGGCTCTACGGAAAATACATTACCATTGTGGGAACATACCTTACACATTTCATTTTCCTTTACAAATTTAAGAGCATCACCTACAGTATCATCGTTCAAAGCAACCTGATCATAGGTCTCTGTATCCATGAAGTAATACAAATCACCATCTGAATACAAATACTGCATTTCTTTTCTATCAATTCTTGCCTGAGGGCACTTCTCAGTAGGTCTGAAAGTCTTTTCAACTACACCGCCACTGATGATGTTTTTCAGCTTTGTTCTAACGAAAGCTGCGCCCTTACCGGGTTTAACATGCTGGAACTCAATAATCTGGTAAATATTATTATCATATTCAATAGTAATACCATTTCTGAAATCGCCTGCAGAAATCATAAAAAATCCTCCTAAAATTCGAGTTATAATTCTTTAACAGTTTAATATAAAAACTTCCATATTTCAACTGTTTTTATAAAAATTCTTATAAAATACCATCCATGATGAAATCAATGGCCTGCAAATACCCGTCAAGCCCCTGTCCGTAAATCTGTTTGTCACATACCGGCGCGGTTACGGATACTTTGCGGAACTCCTCACGCTGGGTGATATCCGAGATATGCACCTCCACCTTTGGTACAACAATACTTGCCAAAGCATCCCTGATTGCGTAGCTGTAATGTGTATATGCACCGGGATTAATTACAATCCCCTGGGTACCGTCAAAATATGCTTCCTGTATACGGTCAATAATAGCCCCCTCATGATTACTTTGATATACAGCAATGTCTGCACCGCAGTCCCTTCCTTTTTGTCTGATAAGCTCCAAAAGATAATTATAATCCTGAGTACCGTACACAGACTTTTCCCTGATTCCTAAAAAATTCAGATTCGGACCATTGATAACCAAAAGCTTTGCTCTCTTTTTACGATTGGCACTCTCAACATAATCCTTGATAACAGTTGCTATTTCTTCAATATTCATAGCATCAGTGTCAATTATCAGATCTGCACATTCCTCATAAACAGGCCCGCGTTCCGCCAACATACCGTGTATCCGTTCCAGGGGATTTGCACCTGCAAGGAGGGGTCTGCTTGTGTCATAGCGCAGTCTTTTATATGCTGTTTCCGGTTTGTTACGCAGATACACTACTATTCCCAGCTTTTTTAACAATTCACGATTTTCGGGGCGAATGGGAGTACCGCCACCAACAGAAATAATTTTATTTTTCTCCGTTTCACAAAGCTGTTTTAATAACTCGGTCTCACAGCTGCGAAAATATTCCTCTCCATCATCCGCAAAGATTTCTTTAATGGTTCTGCCTTCTTTTTTCTCGATAAGCTTGTCCGTATCTTCTATAGCTCTGCGAAGTCCATAGGATAATTTCAATCCGACTGTCGTCTTACCGCTTCCCATGAAACCAATAAGTACTACATTGCGTTCTTTTTTCTGGTCCTTCATGCATTTATCTCGCTTCCGTCTTGTATTTATTTTCTTAGTTATTCATGGCTTTCAACATTTCATCCAGAACCTGCTGCGCCATCTTGTCATTCACACTTTTATCTGTCCAAAGCTCATAAGCAATAATTCCCTGATATAAAAGCATTTTCAAACCGTTATAAGCCTTACCGCCCTGCTTTTTTACCAACTGCATAAATCTGGTGTCCAAAGGATTAAATATCAAATCATATCCTATATGAATTTTTTGGTAAAAGGTTTCATCCTCTATCAGCGCCTCATCTATCTTAGGATACATCCCAACATTCGTCGCCTGAATACACAGATATTTCCTGTCCCCGTCTAAGCGGGTATAATCCTGAAGCCCCATGGCAAATACCAACTGCTTACGGTATAGCCCGTTCACCTCGTCCGCTATCTGCTGTGCTTTTGCTATGGTCCGGTTAATCAGATAAATACGCGCTGCACCTTTCTCTGCCATCAGCATGGCAACTGCCCTTGCCACACCACCTGCGCCAAGTATCAGCACCGTTTCTTTCTCTATTTCCACGCCATCGGAACACATAGCCCTGTAAAGTCCCGGCATATCCGTATTGTAGCCTTTATATCCACCCTCTGTCCGTACCAGAGTGTTTACGGCACCGATTCTGTCAGCAAGTGCATCAATTTCTTTCAGATAAGGAATCACATCACTTTTGTATGGAACCGTCACATTCATCCCAAGCAAATTCAATGCATACGCTCCCTTTACTGCCTGTTCCAGATCCCCCGTCTGCACATGTAACGGAACATAAGTCAGATTCACATCCGTCATCTCTGCCAAAGTGTTATGTATTACGGGTGACACCGTATGCTCCACCGGATTTCCTATCAGCCCACAGGTTCTGGTTAAACCATTGACTTCTCGCATATCCTTCACCTTCCAATCCCACTGTTATTTATCTACGCTCTTTTGATTGGCTTTATGATAAAAATACAGCACTATCTTTTCCAAATATCTCTTTAATACAATCTGAATCTCTTCCTTCGGATGAATGGGTGCTACCAGATAGGTACGAATGCCTGCTTTTTTTGCCCCCCAGATGTCCGTAAAAAGCTGGTCTCCCACAAATATTGTATTCATCTTACTTGTGTTCATCAGCTCCATTGCTCTCTCATAACCCTTTTGTCCCGGCTTTCCGGCTTTGTATATGTACTTGGAACCTACCCTTTCTGCAAAGCTTTTTACTCTGGGCTCTATATTGTTTGACAAAAGTACTGTATCATAACCCATGCTCCGCAAATCCTTAAACAACTGTATTGCTCTGTCATCCGCAGGTGCACCATGAGGCACTAAAGTATTATCAATGTCATATATGATTCCTTTGTAACCCATTTCGTACAGTTCTGCATAATCGATAATATATGCCGATTCCACTTCATAATCAGGAAAAAAACGTTCCAACATACCCCGTTCCCTTTCTATTCTGTTTCTATGGTTTGCACATTGTTATCCGTAGATACAACCACAGTCTATAACCTCTTCTTCCCGGTAATTCACAGTCTTCTTCGGTTCGCCCTGCTTCAAAAGAGCCACAACCTCACAATTGGCTGTCCAGGGGAACTGATCCACCGCCACAGCCTTTTCCACGCGATATCCGCTCTCTAAAAAGACCTCCAAATCACGCACCAGGCTTGTAGGCTTACAGGAAATGTAAACAATACGGTCCACACCGTAAGAAATAATTTTAGGTAACGCCTTGGGATGGATACCGTCACGGGGCGGGTCCAGAATGATCATATCCGGCTTATCCTCCAGTTCATCCAACACCTTAAGCACATCACCTGCAATAAAATCGCAATTCTCAAGTCCGTTCAGTGCCGCATTTTTCTTTGCAGCCTCTACAGCCTCTTCTACGATCTCCACACCAATAACCTTACCTGCAACCGGTGCCATCAACTGCGCGATTGTACCCGTACCGCTATACAAATCAAATACGGTCTTATCATTACCATCCAATTCTCCAACATATTCACGTGCCGTCTGATATAGTACCTCTGCACTGTAAGTATTGGTCTGAAAAAAAGAAAAAGTAGATATCTTAAACTTAAGTCCAAGCAGTTCTTCATAAAAGAACTCCTGACCATATAATACATCGGTTCTGTCACTTCTCACCACATCTGCCACAGAATCATTGATAATATGCAAAATACCTGCAAACCTGCCCTGTAACTGACCACTCTTTTCCAGTTCCAGCAACATATTCAGGAAACCTTCTGTTAACTCCTGTTCACTGCCGGCGCCTGCAGTCTGCTGCGTATCATCACTGCCATCACCTGACTGTCCGACTTTCCAAGGAGTTTGGGAAGTGGTTACAAGAGCCACCAGTATTTCACCTGTTCTGGATGCTTTTCGCACCAACAAATGACGCAGATATCCCTGATGGGTCAATCTATGAAAATAAGATACACCGTTTTCTGCAAAATATTTCTTTACGGCGGCCAGAATTTTCCGATAATCCTCATCCACAATCTTGCAAGTTTCCACAGTCACCACATCATAAAAACTACCACGCTTGTGCATACCTAATGACAGGGGGCCGTCCTTATACTCGTCACCAAAAGAAAACTCCATTTTGTTACGATATTCATACTCTTTGGGACTACCCTTAATGCCTTCCCATATGTAGCCGCCTTCCTGCTGACCAAGCACAGAATCCAACAAACATTTTGCCTGTTGTTCCTTAATATTTAACTGCTCCGCATAGGGCAGGGATAGATATGTGCAACCTCCGCACAAGCCAAAATGGGAACACGGAGCTCCCACTTCCAAAGGTGATGTTTCCAGCACCTCTATCAGTCGGCCTTCCGCCTTCCCTTTTCTGACTTTATTAATTCCTATCTTTACCTTCTGACCGGGCAGGCTGTTTTTAACTACTACCATGTCCTCTCCAACTCTGCAAATGCCTTTGTTGGGAAAGTCCACACGTTCTACAATGCCTTCATATACCTGTCCCTTTTTCATGGATTAGTTTACTCCTTCATCCTCGAAGAAATCATCCTCATCATCTTCGAAGTCATCTTCAAATTCATCATCAAAATCATCCAAATATGCAGGATTCATATAACGATATACTGCATAGGCAATACCTGCAATTACTGCTATAGCTGCAACAACAGCTAATACCCACAGAATTATCTTGCAGCCCTTGCACTCCTTCTTGGATACCAACTCGTTTAATTTTGCCATTTCCAGTAAATTCTCCATCTTACTCATAGTAAAGCCACCTTTCATGAATGTTATCTTATAGTTAGAATACCACAAATCCGAAAAAAATACTACTCTCTTTTCAATTTTGCAAAAGATGCATACATTATTTTCTGGCCTGCGGCATCAAAATTAACAGTTACCTTGTAATCCCGTGGCTCACGCTCCATCTTAAGAACCGTTCCCACACCGAATTTAATATGACTGACACGGTCTCCCACACCATAATCCGGCTCCTGCGTTGTACGGAATGCAGCACCCTTGGAAATACCTGTCACATTGTTCATACTGCTGACACTTTGCGCGATAAAAGGCTTATCCGCTTTAGCTGTCACACGGGGTCTGACAATCGCCTTAGGCCTGGGATCAAAAGGATTGGGTGCGGATATAATATCATTAAATATCATATCTTCCCTGTTTCTGCGACTTTCCGGCACTTTATTATCCATAACATCACCCGGAATCTCACGCACAAATCTGCTGATTGCGTTGTACTGGGTTTCTCCCCGAATCATACGCATCTTTGCACATGTCAGTGTCAGATCTTCCTTGGCTCTGGTAATCCCCACATACGCAAGCCTGCGCTCTTCCTCCAGCTCAGCAGGATCATCCGCCGTAATGGTCATGAAGCTTGGAAACAATCCATCCTCCATACCTGCCAGATATACATTGGGAAATTCCAGTCCCTTTGCACTATGCAATGTCATAAGAAGGACTCTTCCGTCTTCTTCATTCACGCTGTCCACATCTGCCACCAATGTGATTTCTTCCAGAAATTCTCCCAGGGAAGGATCATCATGGGTCTCCTCATAAGCTACAGCCTTGGTAATTAGCTCATCCAGGTTGGCGATTCGGTCTTCATAACCGTCTTCGTCATAATTCTGTAAATAACTTTCATAATCTATTGTTGCTATGATTTCCTGAATTAATTCATGCAAACTGATTTTTTCGGAGAGCTTTTTAAAATCATAAATCATATCTACAAAGGCTCTGATTTTCACTGTAGCGCGGCCAAGGCTTGCAATATCTTCCACCTGGGTCATGGCGTCAAACATACTCATATCACGTATTTCCGCGTAGTCCTCCACTTTTTCCAGACTGGCGGCGCCGATGCTTCTCTTGGGCACATTAATGATTCGACGGAGTGCTACCTCGTCCAATCCATTATGAATGGTCTTCAGATAGCCTAAAATATCTTTGATCTCCGCTCTGGCGTAGAAATTGGTGCCGCCCACTACATTATAGGGCATCCCTTCCACCACCATACGCTCTTCCAACAGACGTGCCTGTGCATTGGTCCGGTAAAGAATTGCAAAATCCTGATACTTTGCGCCTTCCTTACGTATCTTATGCTTAATATCATCTGCAATAAACTCTGCTTCCTCATAGGCATTGTCAAAGACTCTGAAGTGAACTCTTGCTCCCTGGCCTTTATCCGTCCACAAAGCCTTATCCTTTCTGCCTATATTGTTGTGAATTACAGCATTTGCAGCGTTCAGAATATTTTGGGTAGAACGATAATTTTGCTCCAGCTTAATTACTTTTGCATCCGGATAGTGCTTCTCATAATCCAGAATATTACGGATATTAGCCCCTCTGAATTTATAAATGGACTGATCATCATCACCAACCACACAAAGATTGCGATAACCGTCAGCAAGCAAACGTACTAATTCAAACTGTGCTGAGTTGGTGTCCTGATACTCATCCACCATAATATAGCGAAACCGCTCCTGGTAGGAATATAATATTTCCGGACACACCTTGAAAAGCTCCACTGTCTTTACAATGATATCATCAAAATCCAGTGCATTACTGCGTTTCAGTGTATCCTGATATTCACGGTACACCTTTGCATAAATGGACTTATTATAATCGCCCATGGCGTTTATTTCGTATTCACGCACATCGATAAGTTCATCCTTTGCAGATGAAATAGCACTCATAATGTTTCTTTCCCGATGTGTCTTGGTATCAATATCCAGACGCTTGCAAATCGCTTTAATCGTAGCTTTTTGATCGTCGGTATCATAGATTGTAAAATTCGTCCCAAATCCCAGCCTGTCTATATGCCTGCGTAAAATGCGTACACAGGTGGAATGAAAGGTTGCCACCCATACCTGATCCGCACCAAAACCCACAATATCATCCACACGATGGCGCATTTCCTCCGCAGCCTTATTGGTAAACGTAATAGCCAATATATTCCATGGATTCACGCCCATTTCATCTATCAGATACGCAATTCGGTGAGTAAGCACCCTTGTCTTACCCGACCCGGCTCCTGCCAGAATCAAAAGCGGTCCATCTGTATGTAAAACAGCTTCTTTCTGTTCCCTGTTCAAAGTATCATAAATACTCATATATCTCTCCAAAATCAAATAATCTTTATGCCGTTCTGTACTCGCACAATTTCCTATAGATTCAAAATATCGCAGCAGGAATTACCTGCTGCGAATACTCTGACTAAAATATTTTAACTTCCTGTATCTTTACTTTAAATCACTATCATCAAACACATCTCCGCATTCAGGACAGAATTTAGGAGGCTGCGCAGGGTTCTCAGGTTCCCATCCGCATTTGTCACATTTATACATAGGTGCACCTGCAGGTTTCTTCATACCGCAATTGGTACAGAATCTGCCTGTATTTGAATGTCCGCAACTACAGGTCCAGCCTGCTGCATCAGGTCTCTTGCCACCACAGTTCGTACAGAAATTACCTCTGTTATCCTGCTGACCGCAACTACAGGTCCAACCCAGTGTTACTGCTGCGGCTGCCTGTACCTGTCCGCCCTGTACTCCTACTACGGGAGTCACATTCATGCTGCTCATCTGATTACCCATCTGACCTGCCATATTCATGGCACCAAAGGCAAACATAGGACCGGTAGCTGTATTGCTGGCAGCTGCCATCAATGCTTCGCTACGATTCAACCGTTCCTTGGCCTCCAGCATACCGGGAGTTGCCAGATATTTCGCGGTCTCTCTAAACTCATCCTCTGCCTTCTGGATACGTTCCAAATCGGATTCGGTAGGATTTACGGAACCGATATTAATTGTGGTCATCTGAATACCGCGATTCTTCCAGGTATCTCCCAGCGCATTATTCACTGCTGTCAACAATTCTTTATTATATGCAAGAATCTCTGTATGCATAATCTTATATCTGGACAATTCAGTGAGTGCAGGCTGTAAAACACCCAGCACGTCATTTTTCAATTGTTCCGTAAGATCACTTCTCTTATATTCATGCTCTATGTTACCGCAAACCTCTTTATAGAACAGCAAAGGATCCACTATCTTATAACAATAGTTACCGTTCATACGAATCTTGATAGACATATCAATGCCCATGTTTGCTTTTACTACATTAAAATCTACAGGAGATCTGGTTCCGAATAAATTATTCTTAATCTCCTTGATATTAAAATAATATACTCTCTGGTCATTAGCTGTGCTGCCACCGAATGTAAAACGTCTTCCAATCAGCTTGAAAGTCTCCATAATGGTACTTCCATCCGGAATTTCACCGCTTAAAAGGCTGGGTTCTGTTGATGTGTTATACACAAAAGGACCTGCCTGTGCACAGAAGTCAACTACCTGTCCCTGCTCCACGATAATCATACACTGACCTTCATTTACAACAACAATGGAGCCGTCACTGATAATATTATCGTTCCCTTTATTGTTTTTATTATTTTTCTTTTGACCCTTTTTCACCAGAACATCATCTGATAAAGCATCACAATAAAAATACTCTCTCCACTGATCAGCCAACAATGTTTCCAGTGTATCTTTTGCCGCTTGAATTAATCCCATCTCGAGTACCTCCCTGTCTTTTATAAATCAGCAATATTTTACCAAATTTCCCATCCAATCTCAACAGTTTTATCAATTATTCTTTACAAAATCATATTTTTTTAATAAACTGTATTTTGTCGAGACAACACGAATATGGGGAGGAAGTATGGGAAAGAAAGCAACAAAAGCAGCAGACAATATGTATTATATGGCAAGATGTGAAGCAGAAATGCTGAATCCGGAATTAAGCAGCCGCGAAAAAGCAGCAGAAATCATCGGCATGGACCGTACACGTCTGGCACGCATTGAACTGGATACGATTTCACCATATCCCGAAGAAGTAAAAGCCATGTCAGAGGTTTACAATACCCCCGAGTTATGCAATTCCTACTGCGCTAGGGAATGTCCCATCGGCAAAAGCAGTGTCAAAGAGGTCACCATTGATGATTTTGACAGACTGGCGCTGAAGGTTTTGGGTTCCTTAAAAGATATCGATTCTCTGCGCGCTTCTTTAATCGCTATTTCCGAAGACGGTGTAATAGACGAGAATGAAAAGAAAACCTTTCAGGATATTCTTGATTCTCTGGAAAAAATCAGTACCAATGCCAAGGCATTACAGCTCTGGGCAATAAAAAACATCAGAATAAAATAACACAAAATGCCCGGTCTTCTCCGGGCATTTTTAATCTATAGGAATTATTTATTTTCTGCCGCTTTTTTAGCAAAATCAACATTTACCAGATCTTCATAGGGAACATTTTCATCCAACTCCCCGGCATCCTTCAAAATATTCTGTAGCAGTCCAAAAGCCTCCTCACTGAATATCAGATCCTCTTTCCAGGTATCCTGTTCATAATATCTTCTTACAATGGTTGTAATCGTCTCCACATCCGTATCACTGAACTGCGGTGCAATCACTTTTGCTATTTCCTCCGGTGTATGGGTGGCAACATAATCCATTCCTTTCTGCAGTGCGTCGGTAAATGCCTGCACAATTTCAGGATTATTTTCAATAAAACTTTTCTTTGCAGAAAAAGAAGTATACGGTACATATCCGGAATCTTCTCCCAAGGATGCCACTACATAACCGTCGCCCTTTTCCTCCAAAGCGGTGGCGTGGGGCTCAAATTCTACCGTAAATGTCCCCTGACCGCCGGAAAAGGCTGCCGCAGTAGATCCGAAATCAATGCTCTGATCGATATTTACATCTGTTTTGGGATCAATATTATTTTTGCGCAAAATATATTCAAATACCATCTGGGGCATACCGCCTGCTCTGCCCCCCAGCACTTCCTGCCCTTTCAGCATCTCCCATTCAAAATCCTCAATCGGTTCTCTGGATACCAGAAAATTACCTGCTCTTTGTGTTAACTGTGCAAAATTCACCACGTAATCCTGCGCCCCGCCGGCATAAGTATAAATGGTGGATTCACTGCCCATAAAACCAATTTGTGCCTCGCCGGACAATACTGCCGTCATTGTTTTGTCTGCACCAAAACCTGTAACCAATGTCAGATCAATTCCGTTTTCTTCGAAATATCCCTCCTCTATTGCCACATACATAGGTGCATAAAAAATCGAATGAGCCACCTCATTCAAAACCACTTTTGTCAAATTAGCATCCTTTGCATCTTCTGTGCTTCCGCAACCTGCCAGCATGGAAATACTGAGACATATAGTCGCAAAAAAAGCACCCGTTTTTTTGAACTTCAGCATAAATATTGTAATCCTTTCATTTCGCAACAATATTTACAATATCCTATGCCCAAAGTCATAACGGGTGCCTGTATTATTTCTTCTTATTATTTTTCAGTCTTTTTCTCAGCATTTTTCTTTTCTTTTGCATTTTCCTTTTGACTTGTATTATTCTGCTTTACAGTCATATCATCCAGCATTCTTTCAATGATCATCTTTTTCATATAAACATCAAAGCTAAGCATACAAATAAATCCAAACTGCTGTAAAAATGCCAAATCTTCTTCGGGTGCACCTCCAAAAGAATCCGCTGCTTTTGCAAACTTCTGCTTGATATCCTCACGCAAATACTCTATCTGGGAATATTCCAGCTCACGTACCTCATTATAGATATCTGTCAGATTAAAGCCTTTCGTTTCATGAAAGTATTTATCTGTTATAGGTTGTAACAGAGTTTGTATATCACTGATGGATAATATACTTTTATAATAATAAATAAAAACCAACAGAAGCACATGCTCTTTAGAATATTTCTTTTTCACAGGGGGAGGAATCAAATCATTTTTCGCATAATTATTAATCATGGTTTTGGTCAGCACCTTATCCTCCTGAGGCCCTCTGTAGGAAGTACGAAGCTTATTATCCATAAAAGTGGTCACCTGGTCCATATATAAATCTATATTGGGTACATCCTCCGGTTTTATAATCGAAATTCTGTCCAAACTGTTTAAAATGTGTTCAAGTATCTTCTGGCTGTCTCTTTCCATGCTGCCCCCGTATCCTTTCCGAATCCATCAATGCTCTGCAAATCTCTAACTCATTCTGCACAGACATCCTTCTCAAAACAATCGTACTATTTTCATTATATAGTATTAAAAACTACATGACAAGTTTTTTCTTTAATACTTCCGCCTGTAAATTTTTCTTATCACTTATACGCAAAATTCATTCTTTACTTTACAACTTTAGTATGATAAAATGATTTCACGAAGTTTTAAAGTTGTAAAGTGTAAAAGCAAAATAGTAAGATATCTACAGAAAGGTGTATCATTTATGAATAAAAAACTTAAGACAGAGGCTGTTGACTCCTTATTTGATGCTATTTTAAGCCTTGAAAACAGGGACGAATGTTATAGCTTTTTTGAAGATTTATGCACCGTAAATGAGCTGCTCTCTCTTTCGCAACGTTTTGAAGTTGCTGCCATGCTCAAGGATCACAAAACATATTTGGAAATTGCCGAAAAAACCGGCGCATCCACAGCTACCATCAGCCGTGTAAACAGATCCTTAAATTACGGAAATGACGGATATGAATTAGTATTCAACCGCATCCATCAATAGAATATTGTGACAAACGAAAAGGGCGCCTGTCAGCGCCCTTTTTTAGTCTTCAAATATATTTATGCCTCTGTCGTATCATCCTCAGTCTTTACTTCAGATATGGCTGCCACTGCATTTTTCTCTTTTTCCATCTCCAGCTCTTCTTCGTCCGCCCGTAAGGCTTCCACGATAGCAGCCTTTGCTGTTTTCTTTCCGTTTCTTACTGCCTTCAACCCCGGTTGCACTTTACCTGTAGGCATCTCTTTGTTCATATTGCATTTGCCCTGGAAAACAGCCTTTTCATCCACTACCAGCACTCCGGTAGTAATATCTCCAAACACCTGAGCAGTGCCTATCAGTTCCACTCGTTCCGGTGCCTCAATGTCTCCCAGTACCTGGCCACCTACAACCACTGATTTTGCCGTAATATTACCATTCACCAAACCTGTGGCTCCGATAATCACAGCACCGGCAACTGTTACATTACCGTTTATGGTACCATCCATACGTACCGAATCATTTGCCGAAAAGTCTCCCTGACATTCTGCTCCTTTGCCGATAATTGTGTTTATTTTTACATTCAAGTCCTTCTTACCCAACATTTTCCCTCCTTTTGATAAATGACAGGTATTAAACTAACCATTAATTGTCAGCATCTCAATAGGACTGATATAGGCTCCGTCCTTAAGCATCTGATAACAGAATTTTGTGTTTTCCGCCTCAATGAGATACAACACCGCACCTCTTGAAATCACCTGGCCCTGCTGTACTTTGGGTTCACCCTGATTACGATAAACGGTAATATAACCGTTACCATGATCTATCCAGATATTATGGCCGTACTCAGCCTCTTCATTAACCGCTGTGACTGTTCCGTTTGCAGTCGCCACTACCATCGCGCCTTCCGAAGCAGTAAAAATACATCTGGGCTCTCCTTCTGTACTTTCCTCCATCATTGCAGAGCTGTTTAAAGGAAACTCTGTAGGATTACTCTGCTGTGCAAGCGCCGCTGTCAATTCATTTTCCTTTTCTGTCTTCTGATTCACTGTTTCGCTGAGAATTGCTATTTTATCATTTAAAGCAAGAATTTGGGAATCCAGTTCCTCAATCTCAAACAGCAGTTCCTCATTTTTCTCTTCCAGTACTTTCATCTTGTCACTTTGTGTGGCATACTTTTCTCCGACTGCATTCCAGATTTGCTGCTCATACAAAATATATCCCAGCATGGAGCCGATAATCAGACATATCAGTACGATTACACATTTCAGCACCCATGGCTTGATACGAATCTGTTTCACATTTGCATCCACAGCATCACTGGTTACGATAATCACATGGTTCTCTTTTCGCTTATGCTTATTACTTTGCATGAAAAAGTCACCTCCGATAAACTATATTATTTTACCACAGGTGACTATAATCATCAACGAAATATTATTAACTTCTATCCGCTCAACGTGAAATTTGGTAAATATTTACATACGAAGAGCCATATCTCCCTCTTTAATCCATCCTTTTTTGCGCATAATTTCTGACACTATAAGAGATATAATTGCCGGAAGAATAAAGTGCATAACTGCAATCAACAGTATAGCCATACCACTTCCCATACCATCCGCCGTCATACTGTCAAAGGCAGCAAACTGTCCCACGAAACCTGCAGACCCCATACCGGAACCTACCGGCGTACTGGTCATTCCAAACACTGCGGATGCAATGGGACCAAGAATTATACTGGACAAAATCGCCGGCAACCAGATAATCGGTTTTTTGACAATATTCGGCACCTGAAGCATAGAAGTACCAACACCCTGGGCAATCAAGCCACCCATTTTGTTTTCTCTGTAACTTGCAATCGCAAATCCTACCATGTTACAGCAACAACCTACTGTTGCTGCACCTGCTGCAAGTCCGCTCAGACTCATGGACACACCGATTGCTGCCGAACTGATGGGCAATGTCAGGATAATTCCCATAAGTGCAGATACAATGATGCCTCCTACAATTGGATGCTGTTCCACATTTACATTTACCAGATTACCCAACCAGCCCATAAATGCAGTAATAGGCGGCCCTACAACCACACCGGCCAGCGCACCTGCCATAATTGCCAGAAAAGGGGTCACAATAATGTCAACCTTTGTTTTACCCGCTACAAGCCGGCCAATCTTAATTGCAATCAGTGCTGCAATGAATGCCCCAAGCGGTTCTCCCGGTTTACCAATGCTGTATCCTTCCAGCGAAGCGATTGTCGGAAATGCACCAATCATACCCGTTACGGCAGCTGATACAGTCACAAGCGGTCCTTCCTTAAACTTACAGGCTACACCCACACCGATACCTGCACCGGTAACAGTCTTTGCTACATTTCCGATTGCAGTCAGGTATACTCCTACATCTCCTGTGATGAAGGAACCAATCTGACAAATAATCGTACCGATAATCAAAGTAGAAAACAATCCCATTGCCATTCCGCTCAGACCATCAATAAAAATTTCATTCAACCAATATTTTATTTTTTTCATACTCCACCTCTTCTAATCATTCAAACAAAAGCAAACGTATTTACGCAGACATTATCCTTGTAAAAACATCTGTCTTGTCAGTCACTCGAATAATCTACCATATTCTATCTAATAAATCAAGATGTTTATTTTTCTGACAACTCTTTACTTTTTTGTATTATTGTGATATTCTTGTTTTGTTATAAGAAATACACAATATTTTGTCTTATAACACGATATTTTTTGGAGGTATCAGTAATGAACAAAGGTACAGTAAAATGGTTTAACAACCAAAAAGGTTACGGCTTCATCTCTGATGAGGCAGGCAATGATGTATTCGTACATTATTCCGGACTGAACATGGAAGGATTCAAGACCCTGGAAGAGGGTGCTGCTGTTGAGTACGAAGTAGTTAACGGCGAAAAGGGTCCCCAGGCTGTAAACGTAACCAAGCTCTAATTTCCATATATCACTAACACGATGTACCTGTTCTTAATATAGTTTTATTTAGAATTTGCAATATCGTCTTAAGGGATTAAGGGAGGGAAATGCTGCTCTAAGGAGCAGCATTTTTGTTTATACAGGTAGAGAGGAAAAACGGATGCTTGCATACGTTTTTTTCTCTCTACTTGTATAAACTAAAAAAGCAGCATCTTCAGATGCCGCTTTTCTCTCAATCTTTAATCCGCTTTACAAACCTCCAGGACCTCTTCCCACTTCATACTGCCGCCGAAAAGATCCAGAGCGCTTCCGATTGTCACATTCAGTTTATTCCGTCCCAGCTCTCTAATTGCCTGCAAATCTTCCATACTGTGCACTCCGCCCGCATAAGTCACGGGACATTTCCCCCATGTACCAAGCATTGTCACCAGTTCTTTTTCAATACCGTTTGCCTTCCCTTCCACATCTACGGCGTGAATAAGAAATTCACTGCAATACTCCTGTAGTTTGTCCAAAAGCTCAGGTGTCACCTTTTCTGCCGTAAGTTTCTGCCACCTGTCGGTTACAACCAGATAATCCTCTCCTACCTTCTTACAACTCACATCCAGTACCACATGCTCCCTGCCTACAGCATCCATCAGCGCCTTCAGCCTGTCATAATAGATTCGTCCGTCTTTAAATACATAAGAGGTCACAATCACATGTGTTGCACCTGCTTCAATATATTCCTTTGCATTCCCGGCATGTATCCCACCGCCTACCTGCAAGCCGCCCGGATAGGCGGCAAGGGCCTGCAAAGCCTGGTTCTTTGTAGCTTCATAATAAGGACTATCCGCTGCATTTAACAGTATGATATGCCCCCCCTTTAAACCTGCATCTTTATATAAGTTTGCATAAAAGGCTGCATCCTGCCCTGAAACAAAGTTCTCACTGGCAGCATCACCTTCATCACGCAGGCTTCCCCCTACGATTTGCTTCACCTGACCATTATGAATATCAATACAGGGTCTGAATTCCATAGTACCTCCATTTACTTAAAAAGGGACGCTAACAGCGCCCCTCTTATCATTTACATCTGTGCGTCTATTACATTGCTCATATCATATAAGCCGGCTCCCTTTTCTGCCAAAAACTTCGCAGCCTGAACCGCACCTTTTCCAAATACGCCCTTGGAATATGCAGAATGTGAAAAGGTAATTACCTCATCCGTTCCTGCAAAAATCACATCGTGGTCACCCACAATAGTACCACCACGTACTGCACTGATTCCGATTTCTTTATCGGGACGCTTCTCTCTTCTGCTGCTTCTGTCATAAACATACTCATATTCATGATTCAGTTCTTCATTGATAGAATCAGCCAGTGCAAGTGCCGTACCACTGGGTGCATCCACCTTTAATCTGTGATGTTTTTCCACGATTTCAATGTCATAGCCTGCAGGAGCCAATACGCTTGCAGCCTCCTTCAGCATCTTCAAAAGCAGATTAATGCCCAGTGACATATTTGCAGATTTCAGTACTGCCACCTGCTTGGAAGCCTCTTCTACTTTTTTCAGCTGTTCAGCTGTAAGTCCTGTAGTACAAAGTACACAGGGAAGCTTCTTATCCACACAATATGCAAGCATCTTATCCACAGCAGTTGCTATGGAAAAATCAATCAGACAGTCTGCCTGCACATCACAAGCATTTATATCGGTAAATACAGGATAGGTATTGTGTCCGTCATCGAAAGCATCAATACCTGCCACGATTTCTGCATCAGCATCTGCTGCTACGATACCGGAAATCATCTGGCCCATTTTACCATTACAACCATGCATTATTATCTTAACCATAATTATTCACCTTTCGTGGTAATGTATTTCTGCATCACACCATGATTACGCTTTGCTTCATCATAGTTCGCACAACCTATAAAATTCCGTAATTTTTCATAGCCTTCTCTAATTTAGCTACATTTACAGGCTCCATGTCGGTCAAAGGCATTCTCAGTGTACCTGCTTCCATACCCATCAGATTCAGGGCCTTCTTTACAGGGATGGGGTTTACTTCACAGAATAAAGCATTGCAAAGTTCAATTGCATCCAGCTGCATCTTACAGCTTCCTGCCACATCTCCGTCAAGATATTTCTGAACAATATCATGGGTCTGTTTAGGTGCTACATTGGACAATACAGAAATAACACCGACTCCGCCTAAGGACAAAATAGGTACAATCTGGTCATCATTTCCGGAATAAATATCCACACAACCGTCTGCCAATGCTGCAAGCTGAGCCACCTGACTGATATTACCGCTTGCTTCCTTGATTGCCACAATATTCTCCACATCTTTACAAAGTCTGACTACTGTCTCGGGCAAAATATTGCAACCGGTACGACCGGGCACATTGTACAGAATCACAGGCACTTTAATGGAATCAGCGATCGCTTTAAAGTGTGCATACAGACCGTTTTGTGTAGCCTTGTTGTAATAAGGACTTACCACCAGTACACCATCCACACCATATTTTTCTGCTTCCTGTGACAAATAGATTGCTGTTTCGGTACAATTGGAACCCGTACCTGCCACAACAGGAATTCTGCCGTTTACTACTTCTACACAATATTTAATTACATCCAAATGCTCCTCATGAGTCAGTGTGGATGCCTCACCTGTGGTGCCACATACGATAATACAATCAGTACCACCTTCAATCTGGAACTCAATCAACTCTTTGAACTTTTCATAATTCACCTTACCGTCTGCATGCATGGGAGTTACAATTGCAACACCTGCTCCTTTAAAAATTGCCATATCAAAATCCTCCTTGGAAAAAATTTGCGCCTAACGAAGAAATCAATACATTAAAATCGCCGGCGAATAATTGCGCCGGCGAATGATACACAAATGATATCTTCAGCGATAGCGCACCATCTAAATACTAGATGACAGTCATACGGCTCTTAACCGTATGCCCAAGACTTGACTACAGGAAATCTCCTCTTTCGGCGTCTTTCCCTTTCTTCTTTCTTCCTCTGTGCCTGTCACATCCGAAAAAGTACTGATGAAAAACGCAACCTCTATCTTCATAAGGTATCATAACACTATAAAATAGTACTGTCAACCATGAAAAACATCCTAAATGTATTCCATTATGTCCGTACAATCCCTTTTTATACCAACTCCTCTACCGCAGGCTCCAAAATTTCAAGCTTGCATACGGATACTTCAAAAGCAACTCTTTTCTCCACATTCTCTTCATCGAGACGCTTCAAATATTCACGGCTCTGAATTCTGCCCCAGACTGCGCAACGTTCACCCACAGCAAAATTCTTGGTATATCTGGCATTTCTTCCCCAGCAGATACAGGGTATGTAATCTGACTTGCCATAAGGACGATTTACCGCCAACAGAATATCTGCAATTTCTCTGCCTAAAGGCGTCTTACGATAAATAGGCTCTTTACAGATATAGCCATCCAGATAAATCTGATTCGATTTAGGGCTCTCCTCCAGCGCATCAATAAAGTTAAATTCTCTCGCAAATACAGACAAAACCAACTTATTCTTGCGCTCTTCATGACGATTGTAGGATCTGAACTGACCGTTTACGGAAATCAGTGTTCCTACATAATCCTGCTTTACGTCTACCAGACGCTCGGACACCATAACGGGTATTATATCATAAATCTCACTGAGACGTTTTACTCTCACATCAACCATATAAAAGCCTTCCCCGAAGATTTCATGGCTGAACGAAAATCCGCTGATAATTTCCCCTGTTACTGTTACCTGATTGTTTTCAATTACCTTATCTGACATATAAGTTCTCCCTTCTTACAACATAAGAATTTCTTCGCAATTCAAATGTAATGCAATATATGTATACTCTATTTAGACGAAAAATAAAACAAAAAGACATCGCGCACTGCGTCAATATACGTTAAATTCCGTCCTCCCCTTTGAACAATATACACAATAAAACAAAAATAGAATATTTTCAATTATAAATATATTAAATTTTTGTGTTCTGATACTTTTTTACTATGTCTTTGCTTGATTTTAAGTACTAAATCGGAACATTGACATCTCTTCTCACAGTATCACCTGTCTAAAATACACTTACACTTGCACCCCCGCATAAATGGTGCTATACTTTAACGGTTTGTTGATTTTAATCAGTTTAAATTGTTATAGAAAGGCATTTTGTATGATCGAAAAAAGAAATGATGTAAGAAACGTTGCAATCATAGCCCATGTAGACCACGGTAAAACCACTCTGGTAGATGAGCTTTTGAAACAAAGTGGTGTCTTCCGTGCTAACCAGGAGGTAGCAGAACGTGTAATGGACTCCAATGATATTGAGCGTGAGCGAGGTATCACCATCCTGTCCAAAAATACTGCTGTTATGTATAAAGATACGAAAATTAATATTATCGACACTCCCGGACATGCTGACTTCGGCGGCGAAGTGGAACGCGTCCTAAAAATGGTAAACGGTGTCATCCTGGTAGTGGATGCCTTTGAAGGCGCCATGCCCCAGACCAAGTTCGTACTGCGCAAAGCACTGGAATTAAAGCTTCCCGTTATTGTCTGCATCAACAAAATTGACAGACCTGAAGCACGTCCCGACGAGGTTGTGGATGAGGTACTGGAGCTTTTCCTTGAATTGGATGCCGATGACGCACAGCTGGATTGTCCTTTTATTTTTGCTTCTGCAAAATCCGGCATCGCTTCTTTAGAACCCTCCGAATTAGGTACCAATATGGAGCCTTTGTTTGAAACTATTTTGGACTATATTCCCGCTCCTGAAGGTGACCCGGAGGCAGGCACCCAGGTACTCATCAGTACCATTGATTATAATGAATATATCGGCCGAATCGGTGTAGGTAAGGTAGATAACGGTACCATCAAGGTGAATCAGGATGTGGTAATCTGCAACCACCATGAACCGGACAAACAGATCAAGGTAAAAGTAAGCAAGCTTTATGAATTTGATGGTCTGAATAAAGTAGAAGTAAAGGAAGCTTCTATTGGCTCCATTGTAGCCATTTCCGGCATCAATGATATCAAGATCGGCGATACCCTCTGCTCTCCCGAAAATGTGATTCCTATCCCCTTCCAGAAAATCAGCGAGCCTACTATCGCCATGAATTTCATGGTAAATGACTCCCCTCTGGCAGGTAAAGAGGGTAAATTTGTAACCAGCCGTCACTTACGTGACAGACTTTTCCGGGAACTGAATACAGATGTATCACTCCGTGTAGAAGAAACGGATGCTGCTGACTGCTTCAAAGTATCCGGCCGTGGCGAATTACACCTTTCCGTCCTCATTGAAAACATGCGCCGTGAAGGCTTTGAATTTGCGGTAAGCAAAGCTATGGTTCTGTATCACGAAGATGAAAACGGTCACAAACTGGAACCCATGGAACTGGCATACATCGATGTTCCCAATGATTTCGCAGGCTCTGTCATCGAAAAGCTGGGACAACGCAAAGGCGAGCTTCGCAATATGGGTACCATTTCCGGCGGCACCTATACCAGACTGGAATTCTCCATTCCCGCCCGGGGTCTCATCGGTTACCGCGGCGAATTCATGACTGACACTAAGGGTAACGGTATCCTTAACACCATCTTTGATGGTTATGCTCCCTACAAGGGTGATATCCAGTACCGTAAATTAGGTTCCCTGATTGCTTTCGAGGCAGGTGAATCCATTACTTACGGTTTGTACAATGCCCAGGAGCGTGGTACACTTTTCATCGGTCCCGGCGAAAAAGTATATGCCGGCATGGTTGTGGGACAGACCGGTCGTAGTGAAGATATTGAAATCAATGTCTGCAAGAAAAAACAGCTGACCAATACCCGTTCCTCCAGCGCTGACGAGGCACTGCGCCTGACCCCTCCCAGGATTCTTTCTCTGGAGCAGGCTTTGGATTTTATCGATACGGACGAGCTTTTGGAAATCACACCGGAAAACCTACGTATTCGCAAAAAAATTCTGGATCCTACAATGAGAAAACGTGCAGCAATTAAAAAATAGAACAACTCAAAAACACTCTGCTATGCATTAGCAGAGTGTTTTAGTTTAACAATATTTATCTTTAAATTCACTAATCGGTATGGGTCTGGAGAAATAATACCCCTGATAACTGTAAACAGCATATTGCTTTACAAAATCTATCATATGGCGGTCTTCCAAGCCTTCCAGGCACACATGCACGTCCAATTTACTTGCACATCCCGTTACCGCATCTACGATTGCCTGATTCGTCTGATTCACCTCAATGTCTCTTATAAATCCACGGTCAATCTTTAAAGTATCCACCGGCAATTCGCTTAGCAGGCTAAGTGATGAAAAGCCAGTACCGAAATCATCTATTGCAATCTTAATACCAATTTCCTTAAGGGAATCTACCATACTACGTAGGAACCCTATTTCCAGCTGCTTGCATCTTTCAGTGAGCTCCAAGCACAAATTTTCAGCCGGGAATCCGGTTTCTATAAGAATTTCCTTAACCGTATCGGTAAATTTTTGCTGTGCCAATTGCGGATATGCCACATTTACATTCAATACAAATTCCGGATTATCTCTCACCACTTCCTTGGTTTCCAACATTGCCTGTTTTAAAATCCAGTTACCCAAATCCCAGAAACTGGGATCATTTTCAATCCAAGGAATAAATAAACCGGGAGAAACCTCACCGAATATTGCATTTTTCCATCGCAAAAGCGCTTCCGCTCCTATCAGCTTTTCATTTTCAGAATCTACAATAGGCTGGAAATAAAGATAAAATCCTTTAAACTGATCCTGAATACTATCTCTGATTGCAGTCATAATCATTAGATTCTGCTTATTATCACTTAAAAGTGCATTATCAAAGAAAATCAACTCGCCATGATATTTGTGCTTTGACTGGTCCAAGGCATATCTGGCACTGGTCAAAATCGAATACTCATCATACTCCGCATTAAAAACAACTGCTCCTCCGGATATGGTCACTGCCATTCTAAGGCCATTTACATAAATATGATGTTTTACTTCATGCTTAAGCTGTTTGTACAAATCCTCAAGCTCTGCCTGTGTAATATCCTCCAGACAACAGGCAAACTGTACACCATCCATGCGGAAAACAGTCCCCTTGTTACCAATCACTTTTCTGAACAGCTCAGCCACTTCTCTGAGTATCTTATTACCGAAAAAGTAACCATATGTATCATTTATCTCAGAAAAATTATTGACACACATAAGTAATACAATCGCTTTACGCTTTTTTTCTTTTAAACTGCGCATTGACTGCCAAAACTCAAAAATATTATACAAATTGGTGGTGGCATCAATGTTATCCATAATGCTGTGATTTTCTATGGAGGCTATGAACAAGTTCGGCTTTCCGTCCGTACCCGGCACTACATTTCCGCGGCAAGTACAAGCCACATACTCACCCTCTCTGTTGCGGATACGGTAGTCCACATCATGACGCATTTTCTCACCACGAAAAACCGCCCGCAAATCCTTTAAATACTCCTCTTTGTCGTCCGGATGGATAAGATTGGTCCATGCATTGCAGGCTACATCAAAATATTCTCCCGGTAAATCAAAGTCATCAACCGCATTCTGGGACCAGCGCGATACCATGGTCTGCAAATTAATCATACATACATATCTACGTCTGGATGTATCTGCAAAACCTTCAAATATTCTACTTTGTAATTCAGACTTATCTAGTGTCATTTTACACCCCGCTTCTGAAAGAGCATCCTTTCTCAATCAAAATACAAGAATCAAATTGCAAGTTTATATTCAAACCCACTATTATTATTGTATAACTTTTTCATCAAATAGTCAAATTATATTCTTTATATTCAAATATTTTGTGTATTTTCACTAAACTATTCAATTTTTTAAGCTATATCTCAAATATTTCAAACGTTTTCGTACGTCTATCTGACAAAATTTGTATATACGGTCTGCTCTGTTTCAGGCATGGGAATTCCTGCCTGTTTTCCGGCCTCCATACATTTCAGCATATAAGCCATATTACGCCCTAAAATGCGCATAGTCTGTAATCCTTCCGCATCCTGCAATACTTCTTCCGGTGCCGCTCCGTGTACCATATTCCAATATCTGGAGGACACTACAGGCATCTGCTGTATCGTAAGATACTTGATCATCTGGTCAAAAGCTGCAGTAGTTCCTGCCCGTCTGGCCGACAATACACAGGCTGCCGGTTTCATATACAATGCTTTTCCACCGTTCCCGCAAGACTCAGAGTAAAAGAAACGGTCCATAAATGCAGTCATATTGCCGCTGGCTGCCGCATAATGCACCGGGGTACCAAAGATAAAACCATCCGCTTCATAAGCCTTTGTCCGGAGTTCATTTACCACATCATCAAATACACATTCTTTTTTTACACGGCAGGTACCGCATGCAATACATCCACCCACCGGCTTATTACCAATCCATGCGATTTCTGTATCAATGCCTTCCTTGTGCAGCGCTCCTGCCACTTCCTTCAGCGCCACATAAGTACACCCTTCCTTGTGGGGCGAACCATTTATCAATAATACCTTCATCTTATCTCTCCTCCTTAGGCCTAAATATATATAGGTACCTTCATATGCTCTTATAATTTTCTGTATACTGTCCGCCACATAGTCAAAAAGCAGGCAAATCCACCGATTGCATTAGAAATCGGTTCTGCCAGAAACACTCCGTATACACCAAATCCCAGCATCGGCAGACATATCGTAAGCGGAACCACTATCAGCGCCTTACGAAACAGTGAAAAAAATATTGCTCTCTTTGCATATCCCAAAGATTGAAATACAGACTGTCCCGCAAACTGAAATGCCATAAAAATAAATCCGAAAAAGTAAATATTTAAGACTTTGGGTCCCTCTATAAGCATAGCTGCGTCATTAGAGAATACTTTAAAGAATATCTCCGGTGCAGCCATCACCACAGCCCACGCCAACGCAGTATAAGCAATTCCGATGCTTATTGCAAATTTAATTGCTGCCTTCAGCCGCTTAAACTCTTTGGCACCATAGTTATATCCCAAAACCGGCTGTGCACCGTTTGAAAGCCCTCCTACAGGCAAGGAAAGTACTTCCCTTACGGAGTTCAGTACCGTCATAATCCCTACATACAAATCCCCGCCATATCGCTGCAATGATGCATTGCATACGATTTGTACCAGACAATTAGTTCCCTGCATAATAAAACCTGCCATACCAAGACCAGTGATTTCCTTGGTTAATTTCCATTCCACTCTCATATATTGCCGTTTTAAGGTATGCAATGCTTTCTTGCCTGTCAGGAATCGTAAAACCCATATTGCCGATGCTATCTGGCTGATTACCGTAGCAAGTGCTGCCCCCCCTACTCCCATATGACAACCATATATAAATATGGGGTCCAGTATCAGATTCATCACTGCACCTAATATAGTAGTCAACATCCCCATACGTGGAAATCCCTGTGCATTAATGAAACCGTTCATGCCGGCAGCAATCATGGAAAATACCGTGCCAAACAGGTAAATCTTTAAATACTCGTCCGCATAAACATAAGATGCATCACTTGCTCCGAACAGATACAAAATAGGTCTGCGGAATATGTAACAAAACAAAGTCAGTAAAACTGAACACCCAACCAGCAACATAAAAACATTGCCCAATATACGCTCTGCTTCTTCTTCCTCTTTTGCTCCGCGTGCTATGGAAAATAGTGGTGTTCCCCCCATACCAAACAAACAGGTGAAAGCTGAAATTAACGTCACAATAGGAAAGGTCAATCCAATTCCCGTCAGTGCCATATTGTCCGCCCCCGGTAAATGTCCGATATAAATCCGATCCACTACATTATATAACAACTGCACCAGCTGTGCCAATGTAAGCGGAATCGCCTGGGATATAATACACTTCCATACAGGTCCTTTGGAAAAATCATTACTTTTTATAGTTTGTACTGCTTCACTCATTTTATATCACCGTTTTACCTACCGATTTTTGTGCTATCAAAATCTCTTCCATTATTATACTCTTATTTTTTCCAAAATAAAAGTCATACTATAGTATGACAACAACGTATTTATCTTAATGCGTATTAAGTGATACTTTTATATGTATATTGGTAACAGAAAGGCGTAAATCAACATGCATTCCATATGGTCAGACACAGCAACTTTTCCCTCTTTTCCCGACTTAAATCAGAATATAAAAACCGATGTTTTAATCATTGGCGGCGGCATCACAGGTATACTCTGCGCATATATGCTGGACCGGGCCGGTGTGAACTACGTATTGGTTGAAGCCAAAACCCTTTGTAACGGCATCACCAAAAACACCACAGCTAAAATAACATCCCAGCATGGTCTGATTTTTCACAAACTATTACGAAGTTATGGCCTTGAGAAAACACGCATGTATCTGGATGCCAACGAAAAAGCTTTGGCTATGTACCGCAAATTATGTCAAAACATTCCCTGCGATTTCGCTGTCCATAATAATTATGTGTATTCCCTGAATAATGCCCGTAAGCTACAGTTGGAGTTGGATGCACTGCGTAAAATCGGCTTTCACGCAAGCTATGCAGATAACCTTCCGCTCCCCCTATCTACCTGCGGCAGTGTTAAATTTAAAGAACAGGCCCAATTTCATCCGCTACGTTTTTTATCCGCTATTGCTAAGGATTTGCACATTTACGAACACTGCATCGTCAGAGAATTAATTGGCCATACTGCCATTACCAATCATGGCAGTATAGATGCATCCCATATCATTGTGGCAACCCACTTTCCCTTCATCAATAAACATGGCAGTTATTTTCTGAAACTGTATCAGCACCGTTCCTACGTGCTGGCCCTGGAAAATACGATGCATAAAAACGCCTTGCAAGTGCAGGGTATGTATGCGGATGAATCGGACAAGGGACTTTCCTTCCGAAACCATGGTGACCTACTCCTTTTGGGTGGCGGTTCCCACCGTACCGGAAAAAAGGGTGGCAACTGGACAGAACTCCGAAAATTCGCTGACCTGCACTATCCCGGTGCTGTAGAAAAATACTGTTTCGCCACCCAGGATTGTATGCCTCTGGATCACGTCCCCTATATCGGCCGATATTCAGCAAGAACACACAATCTGTATGTGGCAACAGGATTTCAAAAATGGGGCATGACGTCAGCTATGGTAGCCGCCCTACTTCTCCGTGATATGATAATGGGCGAAAAAAATCCCTACACGGAACTCTTTTCGCCCTCACGCTCCATTTTGCATCCTCAATTGGCTGTCAATGCCATTGAATCCACCCTTAATTTAGTCACTCCCACCACCAAACGCTGCCCCCATCTGGGCTGCGCCCTGAAGTGGAATCCACAGGAACACAGTTGGGACTGCCCCTGCCATGGTTCCCGCTTTACTAAGGATGGCCGGCTGATTGATAATCCTGCCACCGGCAATTTGCCCTGTCGCCGGAAACACCAATAATACCCTTGCCACGTTTTCCCTTATGCCTATTCAAAATGCTCTGCCACTTCCTGTAAATGCTTGATAATGGGCAGATGCTGTGGACATACCTTTTCACACTGTCCGCAGCCCACACAGGCACTTGCTTTACCAAAGTCCTTTGTAAGATTGTTATAATATCCTCCCTGCGGTGTCCAGTCCTTATCCTTGCTCTCCTGCATATCCGCATTATATAGAGAAAAATACTTCGGGATGGCAATGTTCATAGGACAACCTTCCGTACAATAAGCACAAGCTGTACAGGGAATGGCAATATTTGCATTAATAGTATCCACCGCCTTACGGATAATTGCCTGCTCCTCCTGATTTAAAGGCTGGAAGTCAGTCATATATCCCATGTTATCCATTAACTGCTCCATATTACTCATACCACTGAGTACCATCATAACATTGTCCAGACTGGCTACGAATCTGATAGCCCAGGATGCAGCTGACATATCCGGATGATATGCTTTAAATGCCTGCTCCACCTCTGCAGGTACATTAGCCAAGGTACCACCCTTTACCGGTTCCATTACAATTACAGGCACGCCATGCTTTTTTGCCACTTCATAACACTTTCTTGACTGCACACCCTCACTGTCCCAATCCAAATAATTAATCTGTAATTGTACGAATTCCATTCCGGGCTGCTCTGTCAATACCTGATCCAGCAGTTCTGCACTGTCATGAAAAGAAAAACCTATTTTTTTTGCCAACCCCTGCTGCTTTTTCTCACGAAGCCAATTAAAGCAATCCAGCTCCTTAAATATTTCATAGTGATGCGCCCCCACATCATGTAAAAGGTAGTAATCAAAAAACTCTACACCGGTCTTCCTTCTCTGCTCATTAAAAATGCGGTCTCTATCTTCTTTATTATTGATAAATTCCGCATGCAGTTTATCCGCCAGGGTAAAACTTTCTCTGGAATGACGACTTACCAGTGCTTCCTTGGTAGCGTCTTCACTGCGAAATCCGCAGTACATCCACGCAGTATCAAAATAGGTGAAACCCTTTGCCAAAAATGTATCCACCATCTCTTTCATCTTTTCGATGTCAATACTTCCTCCGTCATTTGCATCAAGTAACGGCAACCTCATTAATCCAAAACCTAATTTTTTTGCTTTCATCCTTTGTCTTCTCCTTTTAACAAAGGAGCTCGCATAGCGGGCTCCCGTATTCACAATAACAATATTATATCATCTCTAACTCATCATCGCTGGAAATTGCACTTTTTTTCCACGCTCCCCGCTTATAAAACATAGCCGTCAATAAAGCTCCGATTACCCAGGAAACCAAAAGAGAAATCTGGATACATTCACTACGTCCATAAGGAAGCTCCGGTGTTGTGGTCATCCAAGAAATACCATATGCAACAGGCACACGCAAAAACACTGTGGTAATCAATGAAATCCACATAGGAGTCATAGTGTCACCTGCGCCACGCATTACACCGGACAAACTCTGGGTGATTGCCATGGCAATATATCCTACTGCAAGAATACACATCATATAGTAGCTCATGTCTACCAATTCCGTGGTATCTGTAAAAATACCCATCAGGAATTTGCCAAAAAGTAAGATGACACCGGTAATTGCAGCAGAACATCCTACCGCAATTGCTGTACCCTGCTTTGCACCTTGGGAAACTCTGTCTAACTTTCTCGCACCTACATTTTGTCCTGCAAAAGTGGTCAGTGCCATACCAAAAGAAAAGTTCGGCATCATGGCAAAACCATCCACACGCATAACGATGACATTTGCCGCAATAAACAGCTCACCAAAACTATTTGTCAGCGACTGCACAATAATCATTGCCGAAGAAAAGATTGCCTGAGTCACACCGGACGGAAGTCCCAGTCTTATAATCTGTTGCACATACTCTTTTTTCATCTTCAGCTGTTCTCTGCCCAGGTCAAAAACATCTCGCATACGCATCAGTTTTAAACAACATAATACGGAAGATATGGCCTGTGCAATCACTGTTGCCAGGGATACACCTGCAACCCCCATGTCAAAGCCTGCAACAAACACCACATCCAATACAATATTCAAACCTGTTGCTATCAAAAGGTAAATCAATCCTGAGAAGGAATCTCCCATACCGCGCAGAATACCACTTAAAATATTATAGTAAGCCATACCTGCAATACCAATCATCATAATTACCAGATATGCCGTACAATCGTCCAGCAGAGAGTCCGGTGTATTCAATAACTTCAACAGTGTTCTGATAAAAGGCGGCGCCGCTACCATAATCAGCAACGAAGCAAGTGCCGTCAATGTAATACAGGTTCCGATTGTGTTAGACAAATCTTCTCTTGATTTGGCACCGAAATACTGTGCTACCATAATTCCCACACCTGCAGATATACCTACAAATAATACCAAAAGCAGATTCAACAAGGGCCCCGCGCTACCTACCGCTGCCAAGGCATTATCTCCCACATAGTGGCCTACAACAATACTGTCCACTGTATTATACAACTGCTGGGCAATATTACCGATAAGCATTGGTATGGAGAACATCACAATATTTTTCCAGGGTGTTCCTTCTGTCATATCCATTGGTTCAAATAACTTTTTTATATTCATACTACTTCTTTGGTTCCTTTCTTATACACTCATATACTCATGCAAACTATTCCTTAGTATATTACATTTTTTGACAGATGTCCACATTGCTATTACCGAATTTTTGTATTCCTCTCTTGTAATTTTCATAAAATCTTTACTAAATCTTTACTCCAATCTATGCTATACTGAACAGGAAAATTTATAAAGAAAGGCGTTTGATTATTTTGCTGTTATATCGTTCTAAATTTCAAGAAAAATTTACCGAAACACTAACGGCGGTATTCCCTATTCTGGCCATCGTGTTGTTGCTGTGTTTTACCATCGCACCGATTCCCCCCAGCATCCTGATGACATTTCTGGTGGGTGCCGTGCTCCTGATTGCAGGCATGCTGTTATTCAATGTTGGTGTTGAATTGTCCATGACCCCTATTGGTGAGCGTGTAGGTACTATCATAACCAAATCTAAAAAGCTGTTTATCATGATACTCATCAGTTTTATTATGGGCTTTGTAATCACCATATCCGAACCGGATTTACAGGTATTGGCCCAGCAGGTTCCGGCTGTCCCTAATTTAGTACTTATTCTGGCCGTTGCCCTTGGCGTTGCCTGCTTTTTGGTACTGGCGCTGTTACGTATGCTTTTCGGCGTCCCACTGGCCCATTTACTTCTTATTTTTTATATTATTATCTTTGCAACCACCCCCTTTGTTCCGGCCGACTTTCTGGCAGTTGCCTTTGACTCCGGTGGTGTGACTACTGGCCCCATGACCGTTCCCTTCATTATGTCATTCGGTATCGGTATTGCCGCCATCCGAAGCGACCGACATGCCGAAGACGATAGTTTCGGTCTGGTATCCATGTGTTCCATCGGCCCTATTTTGGCAGTATTGATTCTCGGCATGATTTACCATCCCGAATCGGGTGAACAGGTATCGGAATCCATTCCCATTATTGACAATACCGTAGATTTGTGGAAACTTTTTTCCTCCGAATTACCTACATATCTTGAGGAAATGGCTGTTTCCATACTTCCCATTGTTGTTTTCTTTGGAATTTTCCAGCTGATATCCAGAGACATAAATAAAAAGTCATTGATAAAAATCGGCATCGGCCTAATTTATACCTATCTGGGACTGGTACTGTTCCTGACCGGCGTAAATGTGGGTTTCATGCCTGCCGGTAACTTCCTGGGACAAACGATTGCAGATTTGTCCTATGCATGGATTATCGTTCCTATCGGTATGATAATCGGTTATTTTATCGTACTTGCAGAACCTGCTGTATTCGTCCTGACCAGACAGGTAGAGGAAATGACCTCCGGTGCTATTTCTGCCAAGGCCATGGGCCTGAGTTTATCCATCGGTGTCTCCGTGTCTGTAGGCCTTGCAATGATTCGTGTACTGACCGGTGTTTCCATCCTTTGGTTTTTGGTTCCGGGCTATGCACTAGCACTGATATTAACCTTTTTCGTATCCAAAATCTTTACTGCAATTGCTTTTGACTCCGGTGGTGTTGCCTCCGGTCCTATGACTGCAACTTTCCTTTTACCCTTTGCCATGGGCGCATGTGAAGCATTGGGCGGAAATATTATCACGGATGCTTTCGGAATTGTTGCAATGGTTGCCATGACCCCTCTGATTACCATTCAGACAATGGGGCTGATTTTCAAGATCAAGGAGAACAAACTCCACAAGGAAACCGCATCCCAGGGTACTCAGATTGGCCTGGATGCTTTTGGCGATATGGAAATCATCGAATTATAATTATACTATGAAAGAAAGAGGACAATATGGGACATTTATATTTGATGACTACAATTGTTGACAGAAAAATTGTAAATAAATATTTAGAGCTCTACCACGAAAATGATTTAAATGTGATGTTCTTATCACTTGGTTTTGGTACTGCGAACAATGATGTACTAGATTATCTGGGGCTGGAATCAACTGAAAAAGCGGTAGCAATCTCCGTTCTTGAAGAACATTCCTGGATAGACATCAAAAAACAACTAGAAAAAAAGTTGAAGATTGATGCACCGGGCGGAGGCATCGCCTTTACGATACCATTAAGCAGTATCGGCGGCAAAAAAACATTACAATTCCTTATTGAAAACCAGGATTATCAAAAAGAGGAGGAAACAACCTTGAAGAATACAACTCACGAACTGATTATTGTTATTGCCGAACAGGGCTATACCGATATGATTATGGATGCCGCCAGAGGCGCAGGTGCTTACGGCGGAACCGTCATTCACGCCAAAGGAACCGGACAAGAAGCTGCCGAAAAATTCATGGGTGTGACTCTTGCTACCGAAAAAGAAATCATCTATATTGTTACCAAAACCGAGCAGAAAAACGCTATTATGCAGGCCATTATGAAGGATGCCGGTGTTAATACCAAGGCTAAGGCCATCGCTTTCTCTCTTCCTGTAACTGACACTGCGGGTCTGCGACTGATTGAAGACTAAGTTCCACTCTAAATACAAACAATAAAACCAATGAGCCCCTGCACTGCATGTGCAAGGGCTCATACTGATTATATTCTAAAATTTTGTTTCTCCCAAAGCTGCTAAAAAACGGTCTCTGAAAACCTGCTCAGGATATTGTCCTAATTGCTCTATCTGTTCATTTCTCACCAAACCGCCTGCCATCGCCTGATGTCCACCACCATCACCGTAGCCTGCCAGTGCAGCTCTCGTCAAATGTCCCGCATGTACCTGGGGAATCTCTGAACGAACCGAAAATTTGATTCCATCCTCCCGCTTACAAAGAACAACTGCTACTAATACTTCTTCAAGTGCAAGTACAAAATCAGAAAGTGCACCAATTAATCCATCCGGACAGGAAAACGGTATTGATGCAAATCCGACTTTATTAAATATCGTAATACTATCAATAGCCGCACCATATGCCTGTAAATCCTGAAGTTCCAGATTATTACGCTCAAGCTGGGAAAGCTTTTCTCTATCACTGAAAGGAAACAGAAAACCGAACATCTCTATATCTAATGGCGTGACCCCTCTGGAAAACTGCAGGGTATCCATACGCAAACCATACAATAGCGCTGTTGCCACCTCCTTGTCAGGAGTAATCTCCAGCGTCTTATAATAATTTGCAATCAATGTTGCACATGCTCCGGTAATACATATATCCTCATATTGATAATCCACTTCTACAAACGTAGGATGATGATCAATACAGGCCACCTCATCTCCTACAAAGTCCGTGATATTACCGCCATTTTTTTGACTGTCTACACAAATAATCGCATCCTTTTCCTTCATCTGTCCGGACAATTCTTCATAGGAAAACATCTTTATCTTAAATGCATCCAACATCTTGAACGCACTTAATTTATCAATTCGACCGGCATAACATAATGTAGCTTCAACATCAAAATGTGCCAATAAGCGCTGTAGTCCGAAAGCAGATGCTATTGCATCCGGATCCGGGAAATTATGGGTTTGAATATAAACTTTGCGTCCTTCACATACCTGAACCAATTGTTTAAAATCTCTCATACCTGTGTCCTTTCTCTACACTTACACTCTGACGTTTCCGCCTACACAAAAACCACTACCTATAAGTATAGTGGTTTTTCAGAAAAAGTCACGTTATTTTTTATAGTACTTAAGCATGAGACATTACCGGAAAAAGCATCTTCTTTTGCAATTCTGCTTCCAACTGCTCTCCCATAACAAACAAGGTACAATCCTCTTCCCGGTACTCATCTACTTGCAAATTGGTTCTATTAGAAGGTGTGTAACCGAATCGGATATGCGTAATATCAGTACCCAAAGCCTTGGCTAATCTTTCCGGCTGTAACTCTCCGACCGCAAAAATTTGTTGTAGTGCAAGGGTTGTTCCTTCCATATCTGCCACCACATAACCATCTATCTCAGGCACATAATATACACTGTCACCAAAGTCCGCAGCAAGCCAAAACTGATACAATCCCAGATTATTACACATATAAAAACCATCATTTACATTTGGTTTCTTCTCAGACCTGTCGTCCTTCCCGATTGTTTCATAAAACTTTTTACAGGCTTTTTCATCAGACATATCTGTTTTTTCCAATGTATATGCTTCTATACCCTTAGAATCCTGTAGCTTATAGGTATATACATACTCCTTTTCCTGCTTAAATCCAAACTTAGGATAATACTCTAATACACTGTCGTTTCCAAAGAGATAGATGCCATCCACTTTATCACGGTATTCTTCTATAATCTGTTCCATGATATACTTGTTCAGACCTTGCCCACGATAATCAGGATCTGTCATAACCGTCCCCAATTGGATATAATTTCTTACTCCATCTTCCGTCATAAACTGCATCAGATTTACCGACACATTAGAAACCACCTTATCATTATCCACTATCACATGGGGGATGTACTTCTCCTGCCAGTGTCCTTTCTGATACCAATCCTCAAAGTCAAATCCAAAAGTTTTTCGTGTCAGTTCGTTGAAACTTGCACGAAGCTTCGCATCATTTTTAATATTATTAAAAAATGCCAATCCTGTTTTTAACTGCATAACTCTTACCTCCTGTTATTTACTCCCTTTTTTGAAACTTTAATCCCACTCATTTTGATTTAGTGTTCTATTTGCTTATACATCACAGAAACGCAATCTTTACTTAGTCCTGCCTTATTATAAAATGCTTCATTATCTTCAATGGATATTAACTGTAATATGTATATCCCCTTTTCTTTTAAATGTTTTTCTAAATTAGACATCAAATATTTGCCTACACCTTTCTTTTTCCATTCCGGAACAACAAATAATTCCGAAACAAAGAAAAAATCCTCATCTGCATACGGGTCAACAAACCCAAGCACTCCACCAATAATTTCATTTTCATCAATTGACGCCAAGCCAAAAGCATCATAATTACTCAATATTGACTTAATCCTTCGCATCGCTTTTTCCTTTGTCCATTTTTCATTCCATGGTTCTTCTGAATATGCTTTCATCATTGCTAATGCCAATGCTTCTATATCATCTACAGCCACAATCTTGTAATTCATTATATCTTTTCTCCTATCCAATTCCTCAAAAAGAGACTACTATAAATATATATAATCCTACCATATAACCTTAGATTCTTCCACCTCATCCTTTTTTCGAACAAATCTTGAGCCCAAAAAATCGGGGCGATAAAAATCGCCCCGATACTTATACACTACATTCCCGAATAATACGTTGTATGCTTTTCACCGACAAAAAATATTTAGCCGCAAGCTCCACACTACGCATCCCGGCAAAATAGTCACGACATATCTCCTGATTACGCTTCAAAAGCTCCTGCTTTATACGCGTGCCTTTGCCCCATTCCTGTCTGCTCTGTGCTTTTCGCGGAATATAAATATTCTCACCGTCCACATACTGTTGTATTAATTCTATGATTTCAATAGGCAGAATCTCTTCTGCTTTTCTATAGCCCATGTTTGCCTCCTTAATCTTTATTTGAATTAAGTAACGCACGGCTATAACAATTATCTTTATATTGCAATAGCCCATGCTATGCAAACATTACATATCGTTTCATATAGAAGCCTCCTTTAAGTATTTAACAATCACTCTACTGTTTTGTGAGCTAACTATAACATATATCCTCTTTTTTTCCAAGTACTTCTTTCTCACCAGAACAGGATGCTTATCATAAATAAAAGGCATCAAAATTTCTTGCAAACAAGAATTTCGATGCCTTTCTTTATGACTCTGCTTATCGAACTACTGAACTGTTACAGAAGTAATGTGAGGATTCACACCTTCATACCAGTACAGGAAACCTTCCATATCGATTGTATCACCAATCTGCAGGTTCTTAACTGCTGCATAAACATCAGTGGTGTTATCGCACAGATAAGACTCTACGGTAAAGTTATAGGTCTGGCCATTCACAGATACGTTGAAGTATAAGTCGTTGCCGTCCTGACCGGAACCATCCCAGTTGTACAGGAATGCAACATCATTACCCTCAGCATCCTTGGAAGCTTCAACAGTCATACCCTTGAAGGATACGAACTCGTTCTGATGATTGATTAACTCATCAGTACCTAACCATGCGGTAGCATCTACTGCTTCTGCAACGTAGTTACCATCAATGATTTCGAAAGTAGCGTCTACGATTTCTACTTCGCCGGCCCACTCAGCCTTGTAACCGCTTACACGGATCTTGGTACCAACAGTCAGCTTCTCATAATCTTCTGCTGTACATGCCATTTCATACAGGAAGTAAGCACCATCCTCAGCCTGAGTATAAACAGTTGCCTTGTCCTCCCACCAGGACTGCTTAGCCTGCACATAGGTCTCTACAACAACAGGAGTATCAATAGCTGCTGCTACATACTCTTCATGAGTCATAACCTCTACAACTGCATCTTCTTCAGAGCTCTCTGCAACTTCTTCGGACTCGCTTCCTTCTGTTGCTACATCCTCTGTAGACTCTACAGCATCAGTGCTCTCTTCAGAAACAACATCGCTGCTTGAAGTCTCTGCATCGTTGGTTGTGGTCTGACCGCAGCCAACAAGTGCTACAGAAAGTGCCATAGTTAACATTAACGCTAATAATTTTTTCATTTATATTCTCCTCTCGTATTCATGTTAAAAAATACCAAAACATATTATACATAAAAAATGGAATAAATCAATGTAAATCTTAATAATTTCACACTTTTTTCTTTTTTAAGGTCTCATAAACCACATAAACAATGATCAAAATCCACGCACCACCTATGACAGAAAGCAGTATTACTGCAGTCCCGGGCAGCTCTCCAAGTTTCACTTTACCCTCTCCCGGATTCTGACTGTCATCCATATTTAAACGGTACAATGAAATCATATCACTATACAAATTCTCCATGTATTCGTCATTGATCTCCTGTTTTCTTCGAACAGACTTGGTCACATTTTCAATCATCTGCCCTGCCGCATCGCGAAGAGAAGCAGATCCGTTAAATACCGGTGTCACAAACGTATTATCCGTATTATCCAGCAGCAACTTTGATGCCTTTATCTTCACATCATAGTACATATCATTGTCTTCACCGCTTCTTGACAGATAGTCCTGATACTCCGCACTTTCCTGTGCTTTAGAGGTAACAGGTACATACCCTTCCGTACCGGCATACGCAATCTGCACCTCATTGGTTAACAGATACTGTGTAAACAACCAGGACGCCAGCACTTCCTGCGGATCCTCTTTATTAAATACACACACGGAAGGCCCTTGGGATATCATCTGGGGATTCACCTGGTCAAACTGAGGTATCAGCATTACCTCTGTTTCAAATTCCACATACTTATCCTCGCTAATATCCGAAAGTGGTGCATAGGATCCCATCCATGTAGCACCGGCAGTAGAATCAATAGCAAATAAACACTGCCCCGCATTCAGGAAGTTTGCAGGATAACTGGATATCTTAAATGTAGAAAATGCGCCGCTCCCGGCATGCTCTGCAATGGTATATAAAAGTTCCTCTGTAGTATCATTAAAAATCTCTATTTTTCCTGTATTGGTAGAATAACCTGCCCCCTTTTGCTTTAGCATCTGGATCATCATATTGTCTGTAGACTTATAAATAAAGGGAATCATAACCTTCTGTCCTGTCAGAAGATAATTACCCTCAGCATCCTTCTTGGTGGCCGCTTCTGACACCTCCCAGACAAAGTCCCATGTAAGCACCTCCGGTAAGGTATAACCCAATGCTTCCACATAAGTCTTATTAACATAACAACACTCTGTAGAGCGCATATAGGGAATCGCATAATAATACTCTCCAAAAGAACACTCCTCCAGAAACTGGGGAATAATTTCCTCCTTGGTAGGTGCATCAAAACGTACTTCACTACCACCCAGTCCATACTTTTCATCCACAAACAACTCATTTAGTGGCACTACACTATTCGTTCCTGTCATATAGGTTGCTATATGATCCGGATAAGTAATACATACATTTGGCGTGGTGTTGGTAGATATGTTGGTAATTACATCATTATAGATTTTTCCATAATCCGTATACAGACGCAAATTCACTGTGATATTAGGATACAAGGCTTCAAAATCAGCGATGGCCTTCTCATAAATACCGGTCTGTGTCTTATTGGTATCATTCTTCGCCCAAAAGGTAATTTCATAATTACGTGAAGTATCAAACGTCTCAGGTATCTCAAAGCTTTCCCGCTCCACCGAACCATGACATCCTGTAAGAGAAGAGATACTGAGTGCAGCAACCAACAGGAGCAAGGATATTTTTTTACACATTCGCATCATCCCTTTGTACCTCCTCTGGATACTCCCTCCATTATTTTTTTATGGAATATCAAAAACAATATAATGAGAGGAAGGGAAATCACCACTACTGCCGCCATCATTGCCGGGATATTTTCACGTCCGAATCCGTTTTCACGTATCTCCTGAATACCGTTTGACACTAAAAAGTATGCCGCATCATCCGTAATCAATCTGGGCCATACATAAGAGTTCCAGCACTCAATCACCTTTAGAATCGTTATGGTAATCAAGGTAGGCTTACAAATAGGTATCATGACCTTCCACAGATATTTAAAATCCGAGGTACCGTCCACTTTTGCAGCATAGTACAGCTGATCCGGTATCTGGGCAAAGTTTTCCCTAAGCAGGTAAATATAAAAAACGGATGTTACGGAAGGTAATATCAATCCCGAAAAGGTATTTCGCATATCCAGATTGGTAATTGTTACAAAATTGGTGATAATCACCAATTCATTAGGTATCATCATCAATGATAAAAATAAAGTAAACAGGATATCTTTTCCTCTAAAATCCAGTCTTGCAAAGGCAAATGCCGCAAGAACCGTTACAACCAGCATAATTGCAGTGGTCAACACCGTAAACATCAGTGTATTCCATAAATAATTTGCCAAAGGTACTGCTGTGAATGCATCCGCATAATTTTGAAACGTAGGTGACAAAGTATATAACTGCGGAATGTATTCGGAATTATATGCACTATAGCTCTTTACGGATGTGAGAAGCATCCAGTAAAAAGGAAACAGTACCATCACAGCCCAAACCGTAAGCAAGGAGTAAATAATTATATCCTTTACCGTCTTTCGGGTTTTGGCAGACTTTTCAATTTTTTCAAAATCAAGAGTTTGTCCCATGACGCTCTACCCTTTCCTTCTGTTAATAGTGCACATGCTTTTTACTAACTAATAAGTTAATGCATGTTATGGTCAATACTATCGTAAACAATATAATCGCTGCAGCAGACGCATATGACGGGTATCCGCCACTGTTACCGTAGAGCATATCATACACATACCCTACAATGGTATTCATCTCTGCCGCATTCAAATCCGTGCCAAACAATGCTACTGCATCACTATAGGCCTTAAAAGCACCGATAAACCCTGTAATAATCAGGTAAAAAAGTGTAGGTGAAATCATTGGTACCGTAATTTTGGTAAAAATACGCCATCCAGGGGTACCGTCCACCTTTGCTGCATTGTAATACTGCTGATTCACGGAAGCCAGCGCACTGGTTAAAATCAGTATCTTAAAGGGTAAAACCACCCAAACCGTATAGAAACACAGCACAAACATTTTAGCCCAGTAGGGTCCGTCTATAAAATCAATGGAATTTCCGCCAAACCAATTAATAACCAAATTAGCCAGTCCATCCGTATAAGGTGTCTTTTTAAATAAAATCATAAACACCAGACCTACTGCCAATGTATTGGTCACATAAGGCAAAAAATAAATGGTCTGATACAAATTTTTCAGAGCGTTAATGGAACTGAGTCCCATTGAAATTAATAAAGCGATTCCTGTCGAAATAGGCACTGTGAATATAACCAGTATAAATGTATTTTTCACCGCTTGTAAAAAATACGGATCCCGTAAAACATAGGAATAATTATACATGCCCACACCATACGATGTCTGGGATGCAGAATTATAGCCTTCCTCAAAAGAATATATAAAAACATCAATCAGGGGATACACCATAAAAAAGCCCAGAAACAGAATCGCCGGCAAAAGATATATCCACGCCTTCCAATCTTTCTTTTCCATCTTTTGTTTCTCCCTTATATCTCAAAATAAATTCTTTCTTCCGTCTGCTTACTAAAAAGGAATACCTTATATGGCTTTAGCGTAAATCTCACACATTCGCCGGACGTATCTACCTTCGTTTCTGCACTGACGATGGAACGAATCTCTGCGCCGGTGCAGTTATCATGGTTTGAAATCACGGTAATATCACGTCCCATTACCTCAACGCCACGAAGCTTGCAGCTCAATGCCCCCGCTTCATCGGGAATGAATCCTTCAGGGCGAATACCTACATATACTTCCTGATTAGGAACACCATTTACATCTAAAACAGCTTCCTCTCCTATGTATAATTTATTTTCCTTCACTTCACCAAGAAATACATTGATAGGCGGTGTCCCCAGAAAAGTTGCCACAAAAAGATTTACCGGATTATCATAGACCTCCTGGGGCTTACCAATCTGTTGGATGACGCCTTCCTTCATCACTACAATCATATCGGAAATGCTCATGGCTTCTTCCTGGTCGTGAGTAACAAATATGGTGGTAATTTTAGTTTCATGTTGAATTCTCTTGATTTCTTCCCTTGTCTGCAGTCTAAGTCTGGCATCCAGATTGGATAAAGGCTCGTCCATCAACAGGATACGCGGCATTTTCACCAGTGCACGGGCAATCGCCACTCGCTGCTGCTGACCACCTGAAAGCTCGCTTGGCTTACGCTCCATTAATTCATCAATTTGTACCAGCCTGGCTGCCTCGTATGCCTTTTCATTCATCTCTTCTTTAGACAGCTTTGCCTCTCCCTTCAGATTCTGCAGGGGAAATAAAATATTCTGCTTTACTGTCAGATGGGGATACAATGCATAGTTCTGAAATACCATACCCACTCCCCTGTTTTCCGCAGGCAAATTGGTCACGTCATCCTCTCCAAAAAAAATCTTTCCTTCGGTAGGTTTCTGTAGCCCACACAAAAGGTTCAATGCTGTACTTTTACCACAACCGGAGGGTCCCAACAGACCAATCAGCTTGCCGTCCGGAATCTCAAAGTTAAAATGATTCACCGCAATTACATCATCCTTGGAATGTTTATTACGGCTGGGAAATACTTTTGTTAAATTCTCTAATACAACTTTCATGATATCCCTTTCTTTTGTAGCGTAGTTCAGGATTTTCACACCTGTTTTGACAATAACAACATTATATGCGTTGAAACATAAGTTTTCAAGATTATTTGCAAAGAAAAAGAACATGCAACCTGACAATTGCATGTTCGTAATATTTCTTTATTCGCTTTTGCCTATTCTTCTGAGAAACCGGCCAATCCAAATGCAGCAGGACCGCCATGGGTTGTGATTACACCGGCAGCCGGAATCCATTCCAATTTCTGAAAACCGCACTCATCTGCGGCAGCCTTTACGCTTTCACGGACTTCGTCAGATAAGCCAACCGTATAAACCAGCCACAAACACTCTCTATTTAAATGATAGGATTCTGCATAATCTTTAATCAGCTGCGCAGCAACTTTGCTCATTTTGCCTCTGTATTTCTTTGTAGCTACCAGTTTACCATCCAAAATTTCAATACAGGGGTGAATATTTAAAATACGACTTCCTAAAAAAGCCACATTACTCACACGACCACCTGCTCTTAAAAATTCCAGATTATCAGGCATAAAACACATCTTAGCACGCGCTATCAGCTTATTTGCTTCTTCTATCGCTTCATCAATAGCCATGTCCGGTTTATTCTTTAAGATTTCTGCCATAGTCATTACAACAGCACCTTGTCCCACAGAAACCTGCTTCGTATCAATCAACGTGACATAATCTCTATCCTGGACAGCAATCATTGCGCTCTGATAAGAACAGGTTGTTACTGCTGAATATGCCAAATATATAATATGCGCTTCCGGCCATTTTGCATGAATTTCATCAAATTCCTTTATAAAATCATCCGGTGTACATCCGCTGGTTTTTGGCAGTTTTCCGGTATCTTTATAATAATCACAGATTTTTTCAGTAGGAAATGATCCGTCATCTAAAGATTCATCACCCATTGTTACATGCATGGGCACAATCCGAATACCATATTTTTCAGCCATTTCATAAGAAATATCTGACCCTGTTTCTGCCAAAAGAATAATCTGTTTCATATAATATCTCCAATCAAGTTTATATTATATATCTTATATGGTTTTGCAAACTATGTCAAGCGTTTTGCCACACTCTCTAACATATACTATCTTGTCAAAAAATACGCCGCTTTACACATACAATTTTCTATAGAGAAAAAAGGCACCTCCCTTAAGGGAAGTGCCATACTCACTACCGAACCGGATTCGTCCAGTACTTCTGATTATAAATATCCGTAAAAAGATAGGTTAATTTTGCAGCGTCAGCGTCTACATAAACATCACTTATCATTAATTTATCTTCAACTACCAGTTGCTCTCCAAGCATATAGCTGTCCTGATATTCTCCATCATAGCTATAGTAATCACAGATAAAGTCAATCACATCACCTGCTTTTACGGAATCCATTGTTTTTGCCACCGTGGTTGTTTCACCATCCGTATAAACTCTTCTCACACCTACAATTGTTCCATATGGAACTTCGTCCGTAAACTCAAGAATAAGCTCTGCCCTTTCACCATTATAAAGAATGGGAACGCGACCTGTAATGCTGTAATTTTCTCCGTCATCTACCGTAGACTCATGATAATATGCCACCGGCTGTTCATTAATTGCAATCCAGGTAAGCTCATTCGGTGCAAGCAGATTTCCTGCCTCATCAAATTCATAGACTGTATCCATTCCCAAATCGATATATCCTTCTCCATCGTCAAAAAACATATTGGCATGCAGGGTCTGTACCAGCTCCCACTGCTCTTCCGGCAATGCAATAACGGAACCGTTTGCGGTATCTGTCCAACGAAGCAAACTTCCGTCAAAGGAATTCTGTACCAGATACTCCGTCATCTCCTCTTCATTCAAAGCACGTCCACTCAAAAAGTTCATATTATCTGCAGACAGACCGGAAATACCGCTTACTTCCCCGCTTAGGAAGCTACCAAGCATTTGACCTAATATATCTGCACTGCTGTTAGAACTACCGGCTGAACCTGTGCCTAATATATCAAGCAAGGACGGAAGGGGTGATGTGGTACCGCCACTCACTGCCTGTCCACTGACTTCCATGCTGGCAAAAGCCTGGATACAACGCATATATTCTTCATCCATGCCAATCTGTTCATAGGTTCCCACCGCATCGTCCACCATAGCAGCCTTACGGAACGGGAAATATATGGACAGACCATAGGAATTGGTCATATTGGAAGAAGTACGATTATACTTTACAACATCAAGCAGCGCTTCCATCAGGGCTTTCCCCTCTTGGGTCTGCATATTTTTTGCAAGATGCACCAAGTCAACCTGGTCAATCTTACTGGAAGAACCAAACTCTCTGGCATCACTTCTGGCGTTGGACACCTGTGCATACTCTTCATTCTTAATCAGCTCATAAGTATCCTTTGAAAATGCTGCCAAAACCGCCGGAATGGTTGCTTCTGCTTCCGCCAGGTCCACAATGGAAAGTGTTGTGGACTGTCCCGCACACTTCCTTGCGCAGGTATCCACAAAATCATCAATAATCATTTTACCGATTTCCAGAGTAGGCATGGAAGTATTCTTTGATAACTCCGTAAGCCAGTCTGTATAATACCAGCCGATACCGGGTTCCGTTTCCTCACTGGCAATCATATAGTCCGCATGTTTTGTAAGCATAAGGGCATTCTCAGTGGTCGCCATAAGACAGGCATCAAACCCTACAAAATCAAATTTTACGCCACCATCACTAAGTGCCTGATCAATTTCTCCCAGACTCATGGAACCACTGGAAGAAAACTTTTCATCGTATCCGAAACCACTTACAGATCCTCCGCCATGGTCCCAGAAAATCAATGCATTTCGATTGGCAGGATAATTTTTCTTACACCACTTAATAAAAGAAGAAAGGGTATCCGGATCTGTCATGGACTGACTTCCCAGATTCTTTTCAAGACACACCAGCCCTTCATCCTCTACCTGCCAAATCTGATTTGTCTGGTTACTCATCACATTGTTCTGCCAGCTTTTACATCCACCTGTATAAACAATCAGATTAACCTTGTCTGAAATATCCGCATTTATCATTTCCTGCAGATCTGAGGTTGCCATCTTACTGCGGGACTCTAAGTCTGTACCGCAAAGATAAACCATCAAAGTAACTTCATCTTTTCCGTTACCCTGCAGCTTTGTATATTTGGTACGGGCATCGTCATCCACAGAGGTATTGAGGGAGCCTGTATTGCTTCCGTTGTCCCATCCGCCGGAGATACTGCCTCCGCCCAGGTTTCCAAGAAGAGCTGCGATGCTATCGCCCATAATATCGCCCGGTGTTTCCTGTACTACCGGTGCCTGATAATTTCCGTTACCCGAACCGGAATCGGATTCACCGCCAAGTAAAAGGCTGCCTAAACCGCCACCTCCACCAAGCAATAACACCAGAATAATAATCACTAATTTAGATAATCCTCCGCCGGAACGCGTCACATTCCCTCCTGCATTCCGGGAACCGCTACCGGATGAATGACCGGATAATCGGCCGGATGAACCTACTGGTCCTGTTCCCAAACCGGAACCACGACGCTTTATATCCTTTCCCTGACCGGATATATTTTTCTCACGGCCACGGGGTCTGTTTTGAGTCATATGCTACCTCCTCATCTTTATGTACAATTTATCTAATTAGTATAACATATTTATTGGTATACGCAACATAATTCATTTATCGACATCAAATTTAGCTTGTATTTCACTTGATAAACCGATATAAAAACTGATATAATATATACATATAACAATTAGAAAGGGTTCGGAATGGAGCAGAAAATTACTAAAGCCAAACATTTGTCGAAAGAACAACGGATAGCGTTCTATCAATCACAATATGACTATTACAAATCATTTAACCGGGCTGTTTTGCTAATATCTACCGTTGCCTATTTGTCGTTTTTCTTTACGGATTGTGGAATATTCGGCAGATTCGCACATGAAACATTATTGTCCCGTTTGATTGTAATTGTTCCATTGTTCATTTTTTTATATCTGTACAAACAAGATAAAAGTTACAAAATAATGGTTACTGCATCATATCTTATGATACATATTATTATATGGTGTACGGATTGGGCTACTTACCTATTACCGGACAGACAGTATGCCGGCGAAGGTATGATTATCATGAATCTGATATTCGTATGTGCAGGTTTTTGTGCCCCCTTTAAATATTCTGTGATTGCGCATTGCGGTTTGATTGCAGATATATTGATTGCACATCTCTTTATTCAATATGATAATGTAGTAATGATGTTGATGTTTAATATTCCTTGTATTATTGCAGCATGTGTGATGCATTATACTATGGAAAAAGTATATCTCGAGCACTATCTGATAACCAAGCAATTAGAGACATTGGTGGTACATGACCAATTGACAGGCGCATTTAACCGTAATAAATTAAAGAATATTTGTGATCCGGTTACGGAAGCATTAAATATCGCCAATGATGTACCGGTAACCTTTTTGATTGTAGATTTAGATTACTTTAAAAAGATCAATGACCAATACGGTCATGAAGCCGGAGATATTACACTGACACATACCGTAAATGTAATAAGTCAATCCGTACGCTCCTCAGATTATATTATACGTTGGGGCGGAGAAGAATTTGTTATCATTCTTTTTGGATGTAATACAGAAATCGGAGTTACTATTGCAGAGAAAATACGTACAAATGTGGAAACAAGTAACAATTCCATTTGCCCTATTACAGTTTCTATTGGGGTCGCTGCCTATAATGGCGGCAATTATCATGAAACAATTGAATGTGCGGATAAAGCCTTATACAGGGCCAAGACCGAAGGTCGAAACCGAGTTATGTTATATGAATAATCCGCCATCCAAAAAGTATTCATCCGCATCAGAAAAGACACCTATGTAAGTAAACTTACTCGGTGTCTTTCTTTACGTCGATGCCCGGACTCAATAATCCAGCATATAAAATCAAATGCTCCTGTCACAGGAAGCTTTTAAAGAATTCAATCTGATCGGCGTTTGCCTCTGCACTGAATTCATTTCTCATATCCACATGAAAAACATGTCCCGTCCGCTCATTTCCATAAATCTTATCTTCACACTTAACGCCTCTTTCTCTAAGAAGCTCTGCCATTGACTTACATTCTTCTAAAAGGAAGTCTCCTTTTGAACTGAACAGATACACCGGTGGATAGTCCTTTGTTATATATTCTGTTGTATCCAGCTTTTCCCCGAATCTGAAAGGATCTTTCGTCAGATAATCTTTTATGGTTCCTTTACATCCCTCTTCCATAACTCTTTTCTTAAGATCATATGAACCGCAGCCAAAGCCCAATGCCCTTATAGCAATTTCCGTTTTTTTAATATCCATTACCTTCCCATATTTCCTATTTGAATATATCACCCCGTACTGAAACGCAATTTGCGCCCCTGCAGAATCTCCAACCAAAAACACTCTTTCCGGATCAACAGGATAACTTTCCTTATTAGCAAGAAGCCATTTGATTACTGCATCTAAATCCTCGATTGGTGCCGGAAATTTATATTTTGGCGCAAGCCTGTAATTATAATTAATCACTGCAAATCCTTTTTCTGCCAGACTTGCAGCATAAAACTGATAGACTTCCTTGTTGCCGTATACGTATCCACCTCCGTGAACACTGATGATTACAGGAAGTTTCGCTTCTTTAGCATAGTCTAATTTATCAGTTCCATTCTTAGGCCAGCAAATATCCAAGGTATGATACTTCTTATTTCTCCCATATCTGATATCTCTGATATACTCAACATTATTGGAAATTTCCAGTCCTGCATCTCTCTTTCTATCGGACTTTGCACACATTTTACAAAAGATATAACTCGAAAATGACATAACGATACGTTCTCCCCTATTATTATAAAGCGTAAAATATTCTCGAAATCATTTCAAAGGCTCATCTTGTTTTGTCTCATTTGCTCATAAGTTATTTCATACTTTTCCGCTATATTCCTTGCGTAGGATTTCAATTCCGGTTCACTTCTTTTGACACGGAATGTATTCTCATTGTTTTTTATCTCCATAACTATACTGACAAAATCACTCTCTCCTTCCCACCGGTTCATTTCATCTATAGATTTTGCCAATTCATGAATGTGGGTATTGAATATAACTGAAGTCCCCAGCTCCTTTAATATACGAAGCAAATCCATTGAAAGGTAAAGTCCATCAGTCGCACTGGTAGTTGAGTAAGTCTCATTGAATAGTATAAGTGTTCTGCCATCCGCCTCTTTCACAATTTCTTTAATTCTTACCGCTTCCTCACCTAATCGTCCGTAATTGATTGTAAGATTCTCATCTATCGGGAAATGGGTCAGGACATTTGAAAATGGTTGTCCCGTACAGACAGATGCTGTAACAAATGAACCTATGGATGCCATGACCGATATGATCCCTAATGCCTGCTCTATAATTGTTTTTCCACCTCGGTTCGGACCTGTGAGTATATACAGATTTTCCTTAGGCGTGAATGAAAAATCATTTTTTACAATATTCTTTTCCCGAGCAAAGAAAAGCCTTACATTGTATAAATTTTTTATATCAAATGTGCCATACTGCTGCGTCAATTCCGGCATACATATATCGCATCCTTCACTACGAAGTCTTCTTCCAAACTTCGTCATAGCCAGATAAAATGTTAACCCCTCATACATCTCTGTGATAAATGTTCCATCCAGTTTTACATACTTAGCCATGATGTGCTTGACTTTGCTAAAATGCCTCTTCAGATGCTTTTCAATCTGCGGAGTCATTGTTACCAAAAGTGGGTCTATAACTCTGGTATTAACCTGGTACGCCCCCACTGAATTGGATGCGGAACCGACATTTACAGCATTGTGCATGGATGCCGCAAATTCAGCAAATTTGTATTTAGACCTTATCCTGTAGGGGACAAATTCTACTACAGAAACCTGCTCAACATTTAAATCCGGCGTAAAGTTCACACCAACCATTGCACCTTTTACATTGGACAATTCTTCCAACATCTGATTAATGTCCTGCTTTGCCTGTTCAAACTTCTCATCACTGACCACTTTATCCATCTGTTCAAGAATTTTGCACAGTCCCACTGATGTTATCTCATTCTTCTTAAGACAATTAACGATATCTTCTGATACATTTACATATACCGAAAGTTCTCTCATTTTCTCAAGCAGTGTGTAAAGCGAATTCTCATGTTGCATCATTGCGATTTTCATGCTGCCATAATCTTTAAGTGTTTTTATCAAATCAAGCGCTTCGGTAAGTTCATCCGTCAGACTTTCATTCTCCAGGAAATCCTTTAGTATTTCCTGCCTGAATCTGATATCTTCCAAATCTGTAGGTATCTTCGTGAAAATATCCCTTATAATCAGCCTCTCACTCTCCCCGTTTGCAATGTTGTCAACAATTTCCTGAAGTGCCAGATCCTTAACCGTCTCCTGCTTTAACTTCACTACATTTCTTTTTGAATTTTCAGCAAAAAGTATATTCATCTTATCCCTCTTTCACACTTCATTGCATAGTTGTGCTGATAGCCGGAAAATTCTTCTTAACATTAAGTCACTTCTATTTTCAAACCTTAAACAGCACCCTTATCTAATAATGTATAATAACACATAGAAAACTTATATTATTTTCTTTAGAAATATGTTATAATCTTTATGTTGTTTGCGTAATCGGGATATTTACAAATAACATACATATTTATCCGGTTAAAGCACTTTGAATTATCCATAATCAATTGCAAATTGATAGAAAGAGTTCACATGAAAAAGAAAGACGATAAGAGAATCATCAGTTGGGATGAAATACGAAAGCTACTACATAATAATGCTGAAAGAGGATTCATGCACACCACATACCAGGAAGAATCTCAGCGTTTTCATTATCTTATGAATGGAGATAAAAGAGCCATAGATGAGTCCGTCCGAATAATCAATCCCGAACTTCAAGGCAAACTTTCAAAAGATCCGGTGCGTAATATAAGGTATCTTTTTATCGTTAACACGGGGCTTGCTACCCGATATATGATAGAAGCCGGAGTTCCACAGGAAATGGTATATTCCACAAGTGATCTGTATATCCAGAAAGCAGACAACGCCCAAACAATTGATGAAATAATGGAACTTAATCGTGAAGTCTGGACCGTCTTTGTAGAAACAGTCAGAGCTTTCAGAAAAGAAAGCTTGTATTCCAAACCCATACTATTTTGTCTAAACTACATAGACTCCCATTTTAATGAAAAGATAACACTTGAATGCGTTGCTAAGGAGGTCAATCTGACCCCCTGTTATCTTGCTACACTTTTCAAGAAAGAAACAGGTAAAAGTTTTGGAAATTATCTGATGGATATTCGCATAAAAACTGCCATATCACTACTTACCAAAACCGATTATTCTTACTCTCAGATAGCATATTCCCTTGCATTCTGCTCCCAGAGTCATTTTACGAAGACATTTCACAGTCACACAGGATACACTCCGAAGCAGTATCGAATGAAGTTCTACAATGCAAACTTATCAGCTGTAGGACATATGGTTAATCCTAAAGACTGATAGTATAGCGTCCATGCAACACTCGCTACGCTTCGTCCATGCCCCGATAAGCTTCCCATTCCGGATAATGGGACTCCCTGACACGGTTACATCAAGTAAGGAACAAAAATTTTCTACAAATTTCTACTGTTCTCTCCTAAAGCAAAAATGTCACTCCTAAATTCTGTGCATTGCACAAAATTTAGGAGTGATTATTAATCCACCTCTATTCTAATGGTTTCACACCACACATCATCAAATTAAAATCCAAAACCTCCTCATTAATATAGCGTTTAAACTCATCAGAAATAAGCCCACCAAACTTTTTCCACACATTATCTTCATCTGATAGCCGTTCCAATATTGTGACATCCACTACGTTGCGCACTGCATCATCGCCCTTTTTCCACAAAACTTCAATCACTGTTATATATACATCAATCAGTCTTGTTTTTTCAGTATAGACTTTTAACAAATCTATCAAAGGCTCTGAAAACATATCTATAGCTAAAATATGTAATAAGATTTCATTATAATCTTTAATATGCTCTTGTAACTGAGTTCTTCCTTCAATTGTCATCTCAGCAAACAAATTTGCGCATTCCTCGACATTCAACTTTCTATTATTATCCTGTATTAATAGATTTTGTAATTTTTCCAATGTTTTGCGTTCCCAAAACTCTCTAACCATAACTTCATATTCATCTCTTGCAAAACACCAATTCAAATCCTGAAACCAGCACACATTCCCCTCTTTTTCATAATAGGGTAAAGTATAATTCATACGTCTTCTATATAACTCTTCTTCCCAATTTTTACTTATCCATTCTTCCCAGAAATGACTAGTCGTACTTTCAAGCGCTATATTATCATCATATTTATCCCAATCTTCATCCGTGTAAGCCTCCAGACAAAGTATGCCACTTCTTTTTTCTTCTTCAAAATCTTCATTCTTATGCGTTACATATCCGATTCTGTTCCAGTACACAAAGTCCTTCGTTTTATCTACTTCAACAACAATTACAATACATGAAAAATCCAAATCGTCCGGACATAATAATACCGGTAATACTGCAGACTCTCTTTGAATCAATTCCCATACAAATCGAACATCACCTTTAAAGTCTAATTCTTTACTCCACGCCGGACACAAGCCATCAAAAGTACCTATCTTGTTTATATATGTGTCATTAGATTCAGAAATACATTCATCTAAATATTTCGGCAATATTTTTCCGTCAATGCTCCAATAGTCTTCATCATATCCATATTGAGTCACTACTTTTTCTATTTTTATATGATTCATTCCTACGTATCCTTCCTCAGTATCCCCAAATACTCCTCATACACAAACACTCTATTTCTCGCAGCATTGGTTGTCTCCTGCAAAATACCAAGTTCCACAAGCTTCTTCACAGCCGAAGCTACAGTATTATAACTAACCTCTAATTCCTTTGCAGTTCTCTTAATATCAATAATCGGGTATTGTTCAATATAGTCAAATACTGCTCGTAAGTTATCTTTACTTCGAGTTGTCTTAGGAAGTTTTTCTACATTTCTATCATGCAACTCAGAAAGCTGACGAATTGATTCCAAAGAATCCGATGCCGCTTTACTTACAGCTTCCAAGAAAAATCTTATCCATTGCTCAAAGTTACCGCTTCTTCTGACTTCACTAATTCGATCATAATATTCTACCTGATTTTTTTTCAAGAAATAAGATATATATATAACCGGTTTAGTGAGCAATCTCTGTTCCATCAGATAAAGCAATATCAGTAATCTTCCGATTCTTCCATTTCCATCTAAAAACGGATGTATTGTTTCAAACTGATAATGAATCATTGCAATTCGAATCAACGGATCATAATCCACATTTTCATTGATAAATTTCTCCAAATCAGACATTGCGATTTGCATATCTTCTACATTCGGCGGAATATATCTTGCATCTTTTAAGGAGCAGTTTGCAGGTCCTATCCAGTTTTGCGAATGTCTGAACTCCCCTGGTGTTTTATCCTGTCCTCGAACGCCTTCCATTAGCACCTCATGTACTTCTCGGATTAATCTGCAACATAGAGGTAGTTTTTCTAAACGATTCAATGCATACTGTGTTGCTTTAACGTAATTAATAACATCTGAAACATCCAGATTTGCATTCGATTCCACTTCCGGGTCAAGTACATCTTCAAGAGTGCACTGTGTCCCTTCAATTTGCGAAGAAATCAATGCTTCCTTTCTAACATACATTGATATAAATAAATCAGCATTAGAAATCAACTGTGATGCAGTATCAAGCTTTACCAACTGTCTATTTGCATCTACAATAAGTCCTACCATTTCTTCATCCATTGTAATTTCCGGCATCGGAGGTAATGGATTTGGCTTAAAAGATTGGTAAATAGCCTCTCCTGTTAAGTTTTCAACATATATTCCTGCTCGATTCATATAATTCTCCTTGTTTTGCGAAACAAAATGCCTGCCTGATTATGCAGGCAGAGAATTTTTCACCTCTTTTTTGAAATAACTACCCTTAGTATACTACTTTTATTTCAAAAAGTCGACAGGTTTTTGAAATAAGACACGCGAACAAATAATTCTTATTTCAAAATCTATTCAATATCAATATAGTGGGCAAGCACAAGCAAGCTTGCATTGTGTCCCACTACTTATGAGTCCGGGCACAACCGCCAGACACTTCGTGTCCGTCGGTTGTCCGGCTTTCGCCGGATAGTCCAATAAAAATAGTCGGCAGGTGGTGAGTAAATTCCCCACCTGCCGACTACTTTTACTGTCCTGCCCGGACTCAATGCTCCAGCATATTTTCAATAAAAATCCCATACCCCCTGGTCGGGTCATTGACCAACACATGTGTCACAGCCCCCACAATCTTCCCATCCTGAATAATCGGACTGCCGCTCATTCCTTGCACAATCCCCCCTGTTAATTCCAATAATTCCGAGTCTGTTACAGTAAACTCAATCCCTCTGTTCACATTGTCATTATCCATACGAATGGCATCAATGCGAATATCGTAATAGTTTGTTTCCTCACCTACAGTGGTCAATATCTGTGCGGTATCCTTCTTTATTTCATGACGATAGCCAATGGGCATGGCATCCCCCATATATTGCTGCAAGGAGCCGGCATCCATTACACCGTAGATTCCGGCAGCCGAATTGGTATCAATAGTACCCAGCATATTACTATCCGTATAGGAAATGTATCCCGTCAATTCTCCCGGATTACCGATTGTCCCTTTTTCAATTCCTACAATCTCTGCGCCATACAGGATTCCCTGCTCCAGAGCTAACACCGTTCCTGTATCCACATCCGTGATACTGTGTCCCAGCGCACCGAAATTACCATCCACATCCACATAAGTAAGGGTTCCTACACCTTGGGTATTATCACGCAGCCACACTCCTATTTTATACTCACCACCGCTATCCTTCGCAGGCAGGATATTTACATCTACATATTCTTCGCCACGTTTTAAAATGAAATTCATAGGCTCTCCGTGACATTCTTCCACCATGCTAACTACTTCCCTTTTGCTGGTAATTTCCTGTCCGTTGATTTCCTGAATATAGTCACCGGACTTTAGTAGAGACTTTGAAGGAGCGCATTCTGTACCGTTTTCATCTGCAAATTCACCTACACCAACCACCAGCACACCATCTGTTTCCAAATAAATACCAACAGGCAGGCCTACCGGTATAAGTTCCTGCTCCTCCATGACCTGAATACCCACTTCTTTCATGGTAAACAGCCCGAAAAGTTTCACTTCAAGAGTGTACTGGGACATAGCATCCGCTTTTAGTGTTACAGGCTTACTGAAATCAATGGTGACTGCTCCCTCGGGAATATTGCTTTTCGGTGACAATCCCACAGATAAAATTTCTCCCTTCACCGGCACACCCAAATCAATGACTTCTTCCTGTCCTGCCCGAATATTGATACGTGAAGGAATGCTGTTATATAAGTAAATGTATTGCACTACGCAAAAGGCTATAATACTTAGGCCCAGTATACAACTCAAAATAATACGATAATAATAATATCTTTTAACACAGCTGTCCCAATCCTGCAAAAGTGTCTGCATTTCATCTTTGGCATATCCCAACATCCTGCCGTTTGACAAGTCAAAATCTGAATTCTTCCACATACCTTTTCTCCTCACCATTTCAAAAGAGACGAGATACGCATTGCGCATCTCGTCTCTGATTAGTATGTGTCAGTTTTCATTTTTCATTTATCGAAATTTTATTTTGATTTGTAAAAATCTGCCATATGAACGCATATTACAACTTTCCCTTACTTCAGTTCAAGGGCTTGCTGACGCATTGCCTCTGCATTCTGAAGCGCCGCCTCTGTCAGCACATCACTTCCCAACAGTCTGGCAAGCTCTGCCCGGCTTTCTGCTGCATCCAGTCTGCGCACATCAGTAATTGTACTGCCTTCCGCAGCACTTTTTTCAATTACGTAATGGGCATCCGCCATGGCTGCGATCTGCGGCAAATGTGTGATGCAAATCACCTGATGCAGCTTTCCTACCTGATTGAGCTGCTGCGAAACTTTCCATGCGGTCTTGCCACTGATACCGGCATCGATTTCATCAAAAATCAGTGTATCAATTGCATCCTTGCCTGCAAGCACTGTCTTGATTGCCAGCATTACTCTGGACAATTCACCACCGCTTGCCACCTGTCCCAAAGGTTTCAGACTTTCTCCCGGGTTGGTGGATATCATGAATTCCACTTCATCATATCCCTTGACTGTAATATTCTGCTCAGGTCTCACCGCTATCTCAAAAGAAACCGTTAGGAAATTCAACTGTTCCAACGCTTCCTGCAATTGTTTCTCCAAAAGCTTTGCCTGGGTAGTTCTGATAGAGGACACCTGTCCGCAACATGCCTGTAAGGTCTGCTGTTTTTCTTTCAGTTCCTTCCGGAGTGTTTCCATATAAACATCATAATCACTAAGCTTATCCAGCAGTTCCTGTCTGGCCTGTCCATAGGCAAGTACCTCTTCTATGGTACGACCATATTTATCCTTTAAATGATTAATGGTATTCAGACGGTCTTCCACTGTGCGGAAATCCTCTTCATCAAACTCATAATCTGTAAAATACTCCATGGTATCATGATTAAAGTCAGATAACAAATTTTCAATATCGGCAAGCTGTGCTTCCAACTGTTCCAATTTCGGATCGTAGGAAGACACACTTCGGAGTGCTTTTAGCGCTCTGCCCACAGAGCCTGCTGCTCCCATCTCGGAATCGTTCCCGGTGTACATATGGCACTCTGACAGACCTTCCGTGATTTTCTTACCATTTACCATAATACGGTACTTGGCATTCAGTTCCTCATCCTCACCCGGTACCAGATTTGCTTCCGTAATTTCCTGTAATTCAAACTCTGCCAGAGCCTGTTCCCTTGCCTTGGCTGTTTCATCCATAGTTTCGGCGTCCAGCTTATGTTGCAGTTCCTTGCACTGCTCGTATAACTGTTTTAACTCTGCCATGTGGCGTTGCAACTGTTCGCCGGCATAAGCATCCAATATTTCCAGATGTTTTTTCTTATGTAGCAGGGACTGGTGCTCATGCTGACCATGGATATCCAGTAGTACCTCTGCCAGTTCCTTCACCTGCTTTGCGGTTACGGTTTCCCCATTGATTTTGTAAGTACTTTTACCCACCTGCATGCGTCTGGACAATATCACTGTCCCTTCCGGAACAGCCTCTAGCTCCAGCTTTTGCAGCTTTTCTGCTACCTGCCCATCTGCCTCACAATCAAATACCAGTTCCACCAAAGCACTTTCTGTCCCCTTACGTAACATGTCCTTATCAAATTTAGCGCCCAGTGCCAAATTAACAGAACCAATCAACAGGGATTTACCTGCGCCGGTTTCACCGGTCAAAATATTCAGTCCCTTATCGAAAAAGACCTCTGTTTCTTCCATCAATGCCAGATTCTTTACATGTAAACTTTGTAGCATATCGTTCTCCTTATGTACCTTCTCCGAATCTGTATCTTTATATCAACCGATTGATAATCATCGGCAAATACCTATTTATCAACCATTGTACGAAGCTTCTCCATCAACACCCTGGTATCCGCCACCGTACGCACTGCCACCATAATGGTGTCATCTCCTGCGATACATCCTACAACCTCAGAAAGCTTCAGTGCATCCAATGCTGCCGCAACTGCCATGGCCATACCGGATATGGTTTTTATTACCAGGATATTCTGTGCCATATCCATGGACACGAATCCATCACGCAGTACACGGGTATATTTATCTCCTATATATTCTGTCTCATGTTTTAAAATAGCATACCTTTGTTTGCCGTTTTCCCCTAAAACCTTGGACAGTTTCATGTCCCTGATATCTCGGGAAACGGTTGCCTGGGTCACGGTAAATCCGGCTTTTTTCAGATATCCTGCCAGTTCCTCCTGGGTTTCCACATTATGCTTTTCAATAATTTCCGCTATTACTGCCTGCCTGCTTTTTTTCATTCACACCATGCCTTTCGTATGCACAATTCTTACGCTTTACCACTTAATTTCTTATGTAATACATCCAGAAAGCTTACCTGACTGACCTTTACGAATTCCGTTACCTTGTCAGACTGTACCACACGTATCCTGTCTCCCGTAGTCACCTGTATCTTCTGGTTGCCGTCAAAGGTCACTTCCATACACTGCTTTTGACCTTCCTTACCCTCCGGTATCTCTATCTCTACTACATCTTCCGGTGATAAAATGATGCTGCGCTGATTGAGGGTATGGGGACAAATGGGGGTAAGCATTATCATCTTCGCTCCAGGCTCCACAATAGGACCTCCCGCAGAAAGATTGTAACCTGTAGAACCGGTAGGTGTGGTCACAATCATACCATCTCCTGAGTATTCATTTAAAAACCGGCCGTTCACCTTGATATTGAATTTCATGATCTGCAAGGAACCGTTTCGTGAAATAACGATATCATTCAGACAATGACCATCCGCTACTGTGCCGTCACGAAAAGTTACCCGGCCCTCCAGCATCATGCGCTGTTCCAGCTCATATTCATCCGCCAATAGCTTATCCAAAGATTTTTCCAACGTATCCGTCTCAATTTCCGTCATATATCCCAGACTGCCCAGATTCACGCCTATCAGTGGGATATTTTCATCCATCATGTCTCTGGCCGCTTTTAGGACTGTACCATCGCCGCCAAGTACCAACAGACAATCCGGTTGTCCCACAGGAAATTCCATTTTTTCATAGCCACTATCGTCATTTTGCTTCCAATCTGACTGTAGTACCTTGAGCGTCACCTCTGCACCCTTATTTTCCAGATAATTACTTATCCTCTTACTTACTGTCAACTGATGGTCCTTATGTGCATTTGTAAAGATAAGAAACTTTTTCATATAAATTCCAAACCTCGATTTATAATTCAACTTTTGAACAATCTGCTTCTGCTACAAACTGTGTGATTTTTCTACCGTCTCCGCAATAATGCGTGCCCACTCCTCTGTATGGGATAAGCCTGTTTTTCCTGCTATCAAATCCTGTAAGGCAGTTTCCGCATCATGCTCTGTTTTGTCCAGAACATCTTGAGGAATTACTTCCTTTTTCGCCAGAAGTACCAGATATTCGATATTCCCTTCCGGCCCCTTTATGGGAGAAAAGTCCAGATTCAGCACCTCAAATCCTACACTGTCTGCAAAATCAATAATCTTATGAATGACTTCTCTATGAATTTCCGGCTCACGTACTACGCCGTTCTTACCTACCTTATCACGGCCTGCTTCAAACTGAGGTTTAATTAAACATACCATTTTTCCGTTTGTTTTCAGCAGATTTCTTGCTGGAATCAGTATCTTGGTCAGAGAAATAAAGGAAACATCACAGCTGGCAAAATCCAGCTCATCCTGTATATCCTCAGGCACCATATATCGGAAGTTCGTCTGTTCCATACAAACCACACGCTCATCGCTACGCAGTTTCCATGCCAGCTGCCCATATCCAACATCCACGGAATACACTTTACTTGCTCCGTTTTGCAACATACAATCGGTGAATCCACCGGTGGAAGCACCGATATCCATACAAACTTTATCAGATAAGTCAAAGCCCCATACTTCCATGGCTTTCTCAAGCTTGAGCCCGCCTCTGCTCACATATTTCAGCGTACTGCCACGAACCTCCAGCTTTATCTTACTTTCATCAAAGGTGGTACCGGCCTTGTCCTCCTTCTGCCCGTTTACATAAACATTACCGGACATAATGATGGCTTTGGCCTTTTCTCTTGAGGGTGCATAGCCTTGATTCATCAATATGATATCTAAACGTTCTTTCATGAACTCTTCCTCTATTCCTTATTCTGCATTGGGACTGTTCAGCGCCTGCTGGATTTTGTTCACACAGGAATCTGTATTAATTCCGATTTCCTGCTTTAACAACTGGACATTGCCGTGCTCCACATAGGCATCAGGTATGCAGATACGCAAATACCCATTCCCGCAATCATGTTCATTCAAACAGTTAAGTACCTTCTCACCATAACCGCCCGTAGCAACATTTTCTTCCAGTGTTACAATCAGACGATGATTCTTACAGGCCTCCAATACGGCCTCCTCATCTATAGGCTTGGCAAATCTGGCATTTATCAGGCTGACCTGATGCCCCTTCTGTTTTAATATATCACGAATTTCTTCTGCCGCCTTTACCATACTACCCAGCGCAAACAGAGCTATCTCACTTTCCTTGTAAATCCACTCTGCTTTGCCAAGTTCAATGGGACTACGATACTCCTTCAGTCCGTCATATGCCGTTCCCCTGGGATAACGGATGGCTATGGGCCTACCCAGGTTAATTGCAAATTTCAGCATATCTGAAAGTTCCCACTTATTTTTGGGTGCACAAACATGCATATTAGGAATACTTGTCAAAAATGATAAATCAAAAATACCCTGATGGGTTTCACCATCGCTTCCCACCAAGCCTGCTCGGTCAATAGCAAATACTACCGGAAGATTCTGTATACATACATCATGTATGATCTGATCATAGGCTCTTTGCAGGAAGGAAGAATATATCGCTACTACCGGCTTTAGCCCCCCCGCCGCCAGTCCGGCCGCAAAGGTAACTGCATGTTCCTCTGCAATACCTACATCAAAAAATCTGTCCGGATACATATTATGAAATCTTTTCAAACCGGTTCCATCCGGCATAGCCGCCGTGATAGCCACAATTTTTTTATCTCTTTCACCCAGTTTGCACATAACGGTGGAAAAAATATCCGTATAATTTGCCACTGTTCTGGGATGGGAAGGAATACCTGTCTCAATTTCAAAAGGCTCTGCGCCATGGAATCTGGCCGGATGTCTCTCTGCAGGTAAATAACCTTTTCCCTTGCGGGTCAGCACATGGACCATAACTGCTCCTTTTACTCTCTTGGCCTCATTGATAACATTCACCATACCACTGATATTATGTCCGTCAATAGGCCCCAGATAGGTGATACCCATATCCTCAAAGAGCATGCCCGGAATCACCAGGGATTTCAGGGAGCTTTTTGCTCTGCGGATACGATTCACCATCTTATCTCCAACCTTCGTTCCGCGTAACGCATTATAAACCCCTGCTTTTAAATCCAGATAACCGTCCGTGGTACGGATATTATTTAAATACTTGGACATACCACCCACATTTTCGGAAATGGACATATTATTATCATTCAAAACAATAATAAAATTTGTCTCAAGCTTAGCCGCATTATTCAACGCTTCGTATGCCATACCGCCGGTCAGGGAACCGTCCCCGATTACAGAAATAATCGTATGATTCTCTTCCCTGATATCACGGGCCATGACCATACCCAATCCTGCTGATATAGAGGTAGAACTGTGTCCCGTATCGAAAGCATCAAAATCACTTTCCTTACGCTTGGGAAACCCGCTCATACCATGGTACTGGCGAAGTCCGTCAAAACCATCCTTACGCCCGCTCAATATCTTATGTGTATAAGACTGGTGTCCCACGTCCCATATTACCTTATCCTCCGGCATATTCAGTGCCAGGTGCAGTGCCATTGTAAGCTCCACTGCCCCCAGATTAGAACCCAGATGCCCTCCGGTTACACTGATTTTCTGTATTAAAAACTCGCGAATTTCCTGCGCAAGTTGCTGATAATCCTCAGGCTTTATATTCTTTATGTCATTGGCATTTTGTATTTGTTCTAACAGCATATCCATTCCTCTATTCGTATTCAGTCTATACTATCCGATGCATTATTTATTGCGGTGAATCAATTGTATAATCAATTGCTCTAAAAATGCTGCCTGGACGGAGCCTGCATTTTCACCGCACACCGTATGCAGTATTTCCACTGCCTCCTTAGACAGTTCAGCTACATCTGCCATGGATTTCTCTAAACCATGAAGTGTTACATATGTCTGTTTCTCATTTTCCGCATCGCTACCCACCGGCTTACCAAGCTCCTTGCTGTCACCGATTACATCCAGCACATCATCCTGAATCTGAAAAGCCATACCAATATTATATGCACATTTCTCCATTTGACCTATTTCTGTTTCGGACGCACCTGCCAGAATTGCACCAATCATCATTGCAGCCTGAATAAGTGCCGCCGTCTTATGTTCATGGATAAACAAAAGCTGCATTGCACTGATTGCCCGGCTCTGTCCTTCTGCCTCTATATCTGCAGTCTGTCCGCCAATCATACCATATATACCTGATTTTCTGCCCAGTACCGCCAAGGCTTTGGCTACATAAGGCATTTTATCCGCACTAACATAATCAAAGGCCTTTACGGCAGTTTCAAATGCATAATTAAGCAAACCATCCCCTGCCAAAATCGCCATAGCTTCTCCATATACTACATGGGTGGTCTTTCTGCCTCTGCGATATTCATCATTATCCATGGCCGGTAAATCATCATGTACAAGCGAATAGGTATGTATCATCTCAAGGGCCGACATAAAGGGCTCTACTTCCTCCCCTTGGCCACCAAACATATGATACACTTCCTGCATCAGCATGGGACGAAGGCGCTTGCCTCCTGCCTGCACACTATAGTTCATGGCCTCCAGAACCGTTTTTTGAAAACCGGTCTCCTCGGGTAAATATTTATTTAAAACAGCCTCTATTGCACTTACTTTTTCTTTCAATGCCAAATCAAATGCACTACTATCCATATTTAGTCTTCCCATCCTGTTTAAAATGTTTCAAGCTGCCCGTTTGCACTAAGCTTGAGTACCTGTTTCTCCACCTTATCAATCTGGTCGTTACAGTTCTTTAGAACTTCCATTCCCTGACTATATGCATTAAAAGCATCTTCCAGGGAAATATCATCTGTTTCCAGTAGACGGATTAACTGCTCCAATCGCTTGAAATTATCTTCTAAGCTACCGGCATTACCTGTAGCATCATTTGTCGTCTGACTTCTTTTTTCTGCTTCGCTCATAAACTCCCTGCCTTTCCGGTCACCCTCGCATCAATATGACCGTCCTTCACACGAATTGTCAGCACATCCCCTGAATTCACCTGAGAAACGCTGCTGATATTGTTGCCATCCTTATCCTCCACATAAGAGAACCCGCTGTTTAACTTTTCAACAGGTGATAATCCTTTGATTTTTTCAATATACAGGGATAATGCATAACGCTTCAAACGAAGTACCTGATTCATTCTCTCCTGCAATCGCTCCTGCAACGCATCACATCGAAGCTTTCTATCCCTGATACGGCTGATGGGGCTTACATATTTCATGCGCATTTCATAACTCTGCAGCTTTTCACGCCGGGACCTTATACACAAACGCATAGCTCTGTCCAGTTCTCCGTGATATACTGCAATCTCACTTTGTATATCTCTGATGTCTGCAACTGCCAACTCTGCCGCAGCAGAGGGTGTGGGAGCCCTCATGTCAGATACATAATCAATAATCGTAGTATCTGTCTCGTGACCTACTGCAGAAATAATAGGTACACTACAATCAAACACTGCCTGTGCCACTGCCCGTTCGTTAAAGGCCCATAAATCCTCTATGGAACCGCCGCCACGGCCTACGATCATCACATCTACTCCATAATGTTCCAGCGCTCTGATTCCCTGTACGATACTGGCTACAGCCGCGTCCCCCTGTACAATGGCCGGATACAAAATAATCTGCACATAGGGGTTTCGTCTGGTTGCTACCTGAATGATATCACGAACCGCTGCACCCGTATCTGCAGTTACTACGCCTAATGTCTTTATATATTTCGGTATGGGCTGCTTGTACTCCTGTGCAAACATCCCTTCTTCTTCCAGCTCCTTTTTCAGCTGTTCGTACTTTTCGTATAAAAGACCGGCCCCGTCAAGCACAATCTGCTTTGCGTACATCTGGTACTTGCCATCCCTCTCGTACACATCCACAGTGCCGCCTACAACTACCTGCTGACCTTCCGTCAAACGAAAAGAAAGGCCCGAACGGTTTCCTGCAAACATCACACAGCTTACAGCACCCTTAGAGTCCTTTAATGTAAAATAAATATGTCCGGAGGAATGATATTTGCAGTTGCTGACTTCGCCTCTGACGAAGACAGCCTGCAAAAGATAATCCTGCACAAACATATTTTTAATGTATGAATTCAATTGTCCTACTGTATAAACATCACGACGAATCTTACTCACCCTGCTTTACAAATTTAGCGAGAATTGCATTTACAAAACCGCCTGAAGACTCCTGTCCGTATTTCTTTGCCAGCTCTACAGCCTCATTAATAGCCACACTGTCAGGAACCTCTTCATCAAATAATATCTCGTATGCGGCAATACGAAGAGCGGTAAGCTCTACCTTACCGATTCTGGTAACATCCCAGCCCTCCATCTTGCTGTCAATCAGTTGGTCCAGTTCAGATAACTTTGCAGATATCTGCTCATATTTCTCAGTAATAAAGTCTGCATCTTTATACAGAATTGTTCTTTCACTGTCTTCAAAAAATAACTGAACCTGTTCCGGCATATCCTCCGGAGAATTAAACTCTACACGGAATAACAGAATAAATACCTGTTCTCTTTGCTCACGCTTTCCCATAAAAGTATCCTATTTATCCTTTTTATCGTTTTTCACATTCACAGCTCTGATACGTACATTCACATCGGAACAATTCATTCCGGTCATATTTTCAAGAGCACTCTTTATCTTCGCCTGTACTTTCATGCAGGTATCAGGAATATTGTAACCATACTCTACTGTTACAATGATCCTTACACTTACATTCCCTTCCAGCACTTCTACTCTGATACCTCTTTTCAGATTTTTCATACCGGACTTACTTACCATTTCACAGGGCACACTGCCGATTGCAGTAACCCCTTTCACTTCTGTGGCTGCCAAAGCTGCGATTGTCATCACCACATCATCTGCTATCTGAACAACGCCCTGCTTATCATCTCCGCAGAGTACTACAGAGCTTCTCTCCAATTCCTTTTCCATATAAGGTCCTCCTTATAGTTCATGAATAAATATACTATAGTATACCACATATTTCACGTACTTGTCATTATATATTTATGCTTCACACACCTGACGAAGCCAACCGATTACTCCCTCCGGAAGGCTTTGCTCCATAGGTGTACCGTCGTCAAACATAAGATTTGCATGCATGGGATTCACCAGACAGTGCTGTCCCATTTCCACACCGAAATTGATAGATGCAATACCGCCATCGCCGTTCTTTGCCCATTTCGGAAAATACAAAAACGCATGTTTCATTGCTTCCAGACGTTTGATACGGGGTCTTACATCTTCTTCGAAATTCATAAACTCATCATGTTGACAAACAGCCAGAAAAAGATGCATGTCATTTGCATCCATATTATCCAGCACTGCATCATCCGGCACACCGGTTCCGATGGGAACACAACCGTCAAAAAATGTGGCTGCCGCATCTGCCACTACAAATGCCATACGGGCACCTGCCGAATTACCGAACACAATTTTTTTACCGATTGTGTTTTCTCTTTCTGCAACAAATGCTTTCGCAAGAGAAATTACCGGTTCTGTATACTTTTCAGACCAGGTTCCGGTTACGCTTCCGTTCTCTTCACGCTTTTCGTTTGCAAGAGGAATCAGCACGTATGCACCGCCCAGCTTTTGCTGATATTCCGGCGAAGCATATAACTCACCGCCCGAATAATTAATGCAGATATCGCCTTCCAGCGCATTGCCCCTTCCATGTAGAAACAGTAACAAAGGATATTTCTTATCAGCCGGATATCCATGCTTTGTAGGATCATAAAAATAATAAACCATATCGCCCTGCGTGGTATTGGGAAATACAGCCTTCTCATACAGGTCAAAATATTCTCCCACCTTATAGGTAGCCGAATAACTGATAAATTCGCCTTCTGTAAGCTCTGACGCCCAAGGCGGTGTCACATGTTTCTCCATAAACCATTCCTCCTTTGTTTGCCAAACGTCCTGTTCTGTTTTCAAAGCAACTAATTCTTACTGAACTCAGTTAAAACCAGACCCTTATTACGGTCTAAGGTCATTCCTACGCTCCATGCGTTCACAAAAAGCAATAAAGGATTCCCCTTCATATCCTTAACCTTCTTCATATCGGAAGTGCCTACCAGCTTATTCAAGTCTACCTCGTCCTTATTTTCAATCCAGCGGATATGCTCGTAGGGCAGATTCTCCAGTCTGATCTCCACATTATACTCATTTTCCAAACGGTATTTAAGAACATCGAACTGCAACACACCTACTACACCCACAATAATCTCTTCCAGACCGGTATTAAACTCCTGGAATATCTGTATCGCACCCTCTTGAGCAATCTGTTCAATACCCTTTACGAACTGCTTACGCTTCATGGTATCCATCTGTCTGACACGTGCAAAATGCTCCGGTGCGAAGGTCGGTATACCTTCATACTGAAACTTCTCTTTCGGCATACATAAGGTATCTCCGATAGAGAAAATACCCGGATCGAATACACCGATAATGTCTCCCGCATAAGCTTCATTCAATATCTTACGCTCATCAGCCATAATCTGCTGAGGCTGTGAAAGGCGCATTACTTTATTGCCCTGTACGTGGCGCACTTCCATGTTAGCATCGAATTTACCGGAGCAGATACGCATAAATGCAATTCTGTCTCTGTGTGCTTTATTCATATTTGCCTGAATCTTAAATACAAAGGCACTGAACTCCTTCTCTGCAGGCTCAATCATACCGATATCCGCCTTACGCGCCAAAGGTGTGGTAGTCATATTTAAGAAATGTTTCAGGAATATCTCTACACCGAAGTTGGTCAACGCAGAACCGAAACATACGGGGGTCAATTCACCTGCTCTGACCAAATCCAAATCAAATTCAGCGGACGCACCGTCTAAAAGCTCTATTTCTTCCAGCAGCTTTTCTGCCGCGCTGTCACCGATGATTTCACGTAAATGTGCTTCATCCTCTACAGGAATCTCTGTTGCTGTACCTTCTTTGGTACCTTTCTCCGTATCGGAATAAGCGATGACACATTTACTTTCTCTGTCATATACACCTTTGAATTCCTTACCGGAACCGATAGGCCAGTTGATGGGACAGGTAGCAATCCCCAGTTCCTTTTCAATATCATCCAGCAGCTCAAAAGTATCATTTGCATCACGGTCCAACTTGTTGATAAAGGTAAAAATCGGAATCTTTCTCATAACACAAACTTTAAATAACTTTCTGGTCTGTGCCTCTACACCCTTGGATGCGTCAATAACCATTACTGCAGAATCCGCTGCCATCAGTGTTCTGTAAGTATCCTCCGAGAAATCCTGATGTCCGGGGGTATCCAATATATTGATACAATAACCGTCATACTCAAACTGCAGAACGGAGGATGTTACGGAAATACCTCTTTCCTTTTCAATCTGCATCCAGTCTGATACCGCATGTCTGGCAGTTGCCTTACCTTTTACGCTACCGGCTAAGTTGATAGCTCCTCCGTAAAGCAAAAACTTTTCTGTCAATGTAGTTTTACCCGCATCAGGGTGGGAAATAATCGCAAACGTACGGCGACGATTTATTTCTTCTGTATAATTACTCACTTTTTTATCCTCCAAATCACTTACTCCAGCATACTCTCTCCGAAGAATGCGCAGTCAATACCGAAGTATTGTAACACAGTAGCACCTATATCTGCAAAGGTTTTTCTTGTACCCAGATTTTTAGGTATTATACCGGCACCATACATGATAAAAGGTACATATTCCCTGGTATGGTCAGTGGTCGCCATATACCCTGGATCACAGCCATGATCCGCCGTAATCATCAGGATATCCTCCGGTCGCATTTTACCCATTATCTCCGGAAGCTTTTCATCAAAGTAAGCCAACGCTTTCGCATAACCATCCACATCTCTTCTGTGTCCGTAAAGGGAATCATAATCCACCAGATTGATAAAACAAAGTCCCTCGAAGTCTCTATCCATATATTCCAAAGTGCGCGCAATACCTTCCTCATTCCCACCGGTATATACGGACTCCGTAATCCCCTTTCCGGCAAATATATCCTTAATCTTGCCCACTCCGATTACTGCCTTGCCTGCTGCCGTCAGCTGGTCCAGCATAGTTGTAGCAGGAGGTAACAGGGAATAGTCATGCCTGTTGGAGGTTCTGGTAAAAGAACCGCTGCAAGACCCTACAAAAGGACGGGCAATTACTCTGCCCACGCCATGCTCTCCCTGTAAGATTTCTCTGGCAATCTGACAATACTCATAAAGCTGCTCAAGGGGCACCACTTCCTCATGGGCCGCTATCTGGAACACACTGTCCGCAGAAGTATAAACAATCAAATCCCCGGTTTGCATATGAGTATCTCCGTATTTCTGGATGACCTCTGTACCGGAATAAGGCTGATTGCATAATACACCCCGTCCCGTTCTCTTGGAAAACTCCTCCAGCACCTCCTTAGGAAAACCATCCGGATAGGTTGGCAAGGGTCTTTCTGAACGGATACCTGCGATTTCCCAATGTCCGATGGTAGTATCCTTACCCTTGGATGCCTCTTCCATACGAGCAATCACTGCAACAGGATTTTCCATATCCTCACCTACAGTTACTCCATCGATATTAAACAAACCAAATTTTTGCATATTGGGCATATGAAAATAAGAGCTGCCGGCACAGCTTCTCAAGGTATTTACATCATAATCACCGTAAGAAGCTGCATCCTTCATCTCCCCTATACCAAAACTATCTAATACGATCAAAAAAACTCTCTTCATGTATTTTCTCCTGATTTATATGCCTGTGGGCATTTTATATTCGTATTTTACACGTCCTATATTATCACATTTATATGTAAATTTATACCAAAAACTTTCTTAAATTTCAGTTATTTGCGATTATTCAACCACAGTACTGATAATGATATTTTCTGCAGGAATCTCTGCCTTTCTCTTTACGATATCTTCAATCTGGGCTCTCTGGATATCAGTGAGCTGTGTTGTATTCACAACCACATCTGCACAATTACCGTTAATACTTACGATAACATCGGTAAATCCCTTTGCTTCCAGCAAAATCTCTGCCGCCAGTTCCTTTTCCGCAACTGCTGTCATCTGCACCATATTGTCCACTGCCGACTGCTTCTGCGTATCGGTTAATCCCTCGCTGTTAATAATATCAAGCAGCGTCTCTTTATTCTTTGCTCTGGTCTGCTCCTTCAAAAGCTTCGCTTCCGAGAGTACTGCCACATTAGCAGTAGTAGCTGCCACTCCGCTATTTACAATATTCTCCGCATCTGCAACGCCTGTGCCTGCAATCTCTACTGCATCAGCTCCCGTTGCTTCACCTGTGGTACCGGCAGCTCCGGTAAAAACAGCTTCACCGGGCGTTTCTGCTGCATTCTGACTTACATCCGACAGTGCAGGTACATCAATTACGGAAATATCATCGGACAAATAATTTTCTGTGATAACAACACCATCCTCATCCATACTTTCAATCTCTTCCAGTCCGGCATTCAATATATCCTCATCAGAAATATCCGTCATGGTTCCCGAAACCTCTGCCAAACCGTCCTCCACCTGTACATACTCTCCTTCCAGATTGTTTCCCGCAAACTGAAGGTAACCTGCGATTGCTAACATAATTGCAAGCGAGGTAATCATTAACTGATTTTTCTTTAATAAGCTCTTCACTATATTCTCCCTCTTTATCTTGATATCCGGCCTTCGCCTTTTCTAGTTCATTCTATGAAGGCCCGTTCCAATATATGCAATACATGTAACTTATGTAATGCTTTTATTCCAATCTGACAATCTTTACTCTATGGGCCTCTATCCCAAAAAGTACCTGTACCATTTCACTGATTTGTTTACTTACATCACCTGTACCGGCCCCCTGGGCAGCCACCACCACACCCTCTATCTCCGGGTAAATGGTTTTCACACGGACAGGTACATTTTCTCCACCACTGGTAATCAGCACCGTACTTTCCTTGCTGTCACGCTGTAACACCTCCCTGCTGCCTCCTGCAGAATCTGCCTCTGAGGTCTCACTGCGGCTGCTTTCTTCCTCCTTATCCAGCAGTATCTCCTCCGAAGCACGCAGGGTAATCATCACCTTTGCTTCCCCCACTCCCTGCATACCGGATAAAAGTGCCAGCAGCCGCTGCTCCATCTCCCTTTCATATGACATGGAAATATCCGTAGTACCCGTAGTTCCCGGCGTAGCATTACTTCCTATTGTGGCAGATGCTTCTCGGTTCTGCCCTGTATTTACTCCTACAATCTCTGTAATTCCTTTCCCTACACTGCTGCCTGTGTTTTTTTCCTTTTTCTCTCCTACAGGAATGGATATCACCAGCAGTAGCACTCCCACCAGTACCAGAATCAGCAAATGATCCTTTTTCAACCATTTCTCCCTAATTTGCTCCCAATTCACCATACTGCACATCATTCCTTTCCAGGGAAACCATGGGCAGGTCTTCCACTTGAATACTAACCGGCATAATTCCGCCACCATCCGGTGTCACTGTCGTCTCCTCGCTCATCTCTCCAGACTGCAATGCTTCTTCCGTATACTGCACTCCATAAGCCTGTAGTCCATAATCCAAAATCTGCGCAATCTGCTCCTCATAACCCATTTGCGACTCAATATCTGCAATCCATGCCACATCTGCATGCATTGCAAAACCCTCAGACAGCTGCCCGGCCAGATTATTCATAAAATCATCGTTGCCTATAAGACATGACAACACCGGTTGCAGCAATTGTACCAATACCATTATACTGAGCAGCAGTTTCAGGTACTTGGTATAAGTCTGGCTTGGACTGAAATGCACCACCGCCTGCGCACAAATAATAAAAATCCCTAACATCCCTATTTTTGCCGGCATAATATCCTCCATTAACCATAGTTTCCGTTTGCCATGGCCAGAATCATGATAATGATGATAAATAAGAACATGGCCGTGGCCGTCATTTGCAATGTCAATGCAAAGGCATCTCCTGCCTTATTTACACAGGCTGTAAGTCTCTTATCACTGATAATTCCCATAAAGGCTGCCGCACCTTTGACTGCTGCCATGGTCAGTAATATCTTTAACAGTGGCACTGCGCACAGTCCGAAAAGCATGATCACGAGCACAATTCCCAGACCATTTTTAATCACAGCCGCAGACCCAAGCAGCATTTCCACAACGCTTCTTGCTGCATTCCCGATTCCGGGCAGTGCCGATATCGCTTTTTCAAGCACACCATTTTTCACATTATCAATTGCCGGTGTAAGCACAGCCTGAAAGATACCCACACCCGTTACCATTCCCAATGCACTCTTTAACAAGAAATTCAGCACCTTCTTTATCAAAGAAATCAACAGATTCAATTTTTCTTCCATCCAGATACCGTTTATCATAACCAAAAGGAAATATGCTTCTATCAGGGGCATAACCAGCGTAAGCAACAAATGCTCCACAATAAAGATTGCCACCAACAAAAACTGAGAAAAAACGCCTACCGTGGCCACACCTGTAGATACTCCAACTGCTATCAGATAGGTGGGTATCAGAAGTTTTACGAACAAAATAATATCTTCCAGTGTACCTGCCGCCACCTCTGACAACTGAGAAAAACACCCAAATAACATAATGGAAAGTAGCAAATATGTAAAATAAAAGCTGATATCCGCCACCTGATGCTTATCAAATATCTGCACAAAATATCCAAACAGTGCGGATGCAATCCCCAATATCAAAAGCCAAACCAGAATATTTTTTACACCGGTGCACTGATTCGTTATGTTTTGCAACATTCCCTGTCCCAGATAACTGATTGCTTCCATCACATTCCCTTCTGAAATATACTGTAACAATATATCCAGGGATATCTGTGTATCCGGGAAAAGGGTATTTATCCCCTGCCGGAAACTGTCCAATTCATAGGATTCCCATAGTTGCTCCATATTCATATGTGCATTCTCCTTTTCCTTGTATTCACACACTAAAAGCAACCCGCCAGTCCTATACCAACATATAAATCTGCTCTACAACTGCAAGCAAAATAGGCAGTCCGGACACCAGCACAGTCACCTTTCCCATAATCTCAATCTGTTGGGCTACTGCTGTGTATCCTGCATCCTTGCATATTCCCGAACAAAATTCACAGATATAAGTAATCCCCACTATCTTCAAAAGTATGGTCAGATAATAATGGGTATCTCCCAGATAAGACTGCATTTTTCCAAACAATGCAATCATGCTCTGTAGCTTATTGATTCCCAGTGCAAAGATTAGGATACTGCTTACGATACCGATACAAATACTAAACTCCGGCTTTTGTGTTTTGAACTGCAATGCCAAAATGACTCCTATAATTCCTATAAAACCGATTTTTACAATATCCGGCATAGATAACCTGTCCTTTCTATAATGAAAACAGCGTTTGAATGGTTGTAAACAGTTCATATATGTAGGGAACAATCCATGACAAAACCAATATAAGTCCTGCCAAACTGATTAAAAAAGCATGCTCCTCTCTTCCGCTATGTTTCAACACCTGACTCAGTATGGTAATCAATATACCAACCGCCGCAATTTTAAATATCAGACCTACTTCCATATACACTCCTTACATCCGCTTAAGCCATACTGTATCTAAATCAACACAACCACCAGCAACAATCCGCTCATCAGCCCCAGACTGACTGCCAGCTGTCCCTTGCTTTGCTCTCTGCTCTCCTGTTGCAATATACTTCCATATATCCTGTCATGACTTTCCTGTAATAATTTCATCTGCAATTCTCTGTCCTGCAATCCGCCATGCTTTGTAAACCATAAAAAACTTTCTGTGTCCTCTTTCTCCAGCGGAAGCTTTGCCAAGCACATTTCCATCCGTTCCGCAAACAGCTCCCTAAAATCTATTCCCCTATTTTTTTGCATTTCCTCATATATATCCGCCAAACAACTTCGGTAAGGCTCCGGCATGGAATGGGCAATCATTTGACAGCACTCCGGCAAAGTCGCCCTGCCAAATGAAATCTCACTCATGAAAATGGAAAGCATTGTCTGTAGCAGGCGCATATGCCTAATTCGTGCCTTAAACTGCTCCCTGTAACAAAGCCCTATCCCCACACATCCCAGCAAAACCAATATTCCCCCCACTAATCTGTGCATAGGCTTCCTCCCTGCTCAAATGTAATGCCACTTCACATATACCGTTCCTCTTTTGAAGTATAATAAAATGCTCAAACGTTTCCAAAAACGGATTTCTCCCACAATTTTTGTAAGACGCCTCCTTGCGCAACACATCAGCCATATTACTTCCATGTATGGTAGCAAAAACCTGCACTCCACAGGTTACCGCATACATAATCGCCTGCATGTCCTCCTCTTTACCGATTTCATCCACTGCGATTACACCGGGAGCCATGGAGCGTATAAGCTGTAACAACCCTTCTCTTTTGGGACAGGCATCCAATATATCCGTCCTGCATCCCACATCATTCTGGGGAATTCCCATATGACATGCCGCAATTTCACCACGCTCGTCCACTACTCCCACGTTCATGCCTGCTCCATAACTGTTTCCGTCCGAAATCATGCGCACCATATCACGGAGCAATGTGGTTTTCCCACATCCCGGTGGCGCAATTAAAAGCGTACTTTCCGGCCTGCCCTTTATATATATATAAGGGAGCACTGCATCTGCCACACCAAATATCTGGTGTGCAATACGGATATTCACACCGGAAATATTTTTCAGTGTTTTTACTTCATCCCTATCTCCCAGAACAGCCTGTCCTACCAACCCGATTCTATGCCCGCCTTTTACCGGCAAAAAACCCTGTCGCACTTCTGCCTCATAAGCATAGAGGGATGCCTCACAATTATGTAATACCATACGCTGAATTTCCTGCTGACTTATCCGATGGGCTTCGTCCGGCAAATGGCTCAAATTTCCTGTCTGCGTCATGTAATATTCCCTGCCGCCAACTGTTACCAGCACCGGTTTTCCTGCCCGCAGACGAATTTCCTGAAGCTCTGATGCACGCTCTGCCACCTGCCCCCACAGCCGCCTGTCCTCTTTAGGAAAAAGTTCTAATATACCATACTGTTTCATTTCCAATTCAAAACTCCTGTCTACTCTCACAATATATGATTCACTTCCAAAAATATTCCTTCTAAAAAGACCCAAGATACACGTTTCACTTTTATAAAAAAAGTGATATACTAATAAGGATTTATGCTATTGTGGATTTTCACATACTAAGAGTTTGTACAGTTTCAAGAAAGGAACTTAATACTATGAACATCATTATTGTAGGTTGTGGCAAGGTAGGACAGACACTGGTGGAACAGTTAAGTGCTGAAAAACACGACATCGTAATCATAGATGAGAGGGAAGAAAAGGTCAAAAAAATCACTGACGAATTGGATGCAAAAGGAATCGTAGGCAATGGCGTCAGCAATCAGATATTGAATGAAGCCGGCATCAAGCAGGCAGATTTGTTAATCGCTGTCACCGGCTCTGATGAACAGAACCTTTTATGCTGTGTAATTGCTAAAAAAACCGGACATTGCAAAACCATTGCCCGCGTACGAAATCCCATCTACTTTAATGAGATTTCCTTCATACGTGAAGAGCTGGGTGTCTCCATGATTATCAATCCGGAATTAACATGCGCAAATGAAATCGCCCGTCTGTTCCAGTTCCCTTCAGCGGTTAAGATTGATACCTTCTCCAAGGGACGTATTGAACTTTTACACTTTATTGTGACTTCCGATTGCCAGCTAAATAATTTTGAGCTGATGCACATCCGTTCTAAGTTCAACTGCGATGTACTGGTTTGTATGGTAACACGCCAAGATGAGTTGATTATTCCCCGAGGTGATTTTGTATTCCGCGAGGGAGATGTGGTGGCAATTGTTAGTACTCCTACCAATGCAAGTGCCTTTTTCAAAAAAATCGGTATCAACACCAATCGAATCAACACTGCCATGCTGGTAGGCGGCGGTACAATTTCTTACTATCTGGCCAGGAGACTTCTGGCTGTAGGTATCGATACCAAAATCATTGAACCTAATTGGGAGCGTTGCGAAGAGCTGAGCGAATTACTGCCTAAAGCAACTGTAATCTGTGGGGACGGAACAGACCAGAAACTGCTTCTGCAGGAAGGTCTGGATGCCGTAGATGGCTTTGCTGCCCTGACAGGACTGGATGAAGAAAATATCCTGCTTTCCCTCTACGCCAAATCCGTATCGGAAGCAAAATGTGTTACCAAAATCAACCGTACCAACTTTAGCACAGTATTAAACAATCTGCGCATGGATACCATTACTTATCCCATCTTACTGACAGCAGATACCATTACGAAGTTTGTCCGATCCATGGATGCTTCCATGAACAGTAATGTGGAGAATCTATACAAGCTGGAGGGTGGTCGTGCAGAGGCACTGGAATTCTATATCAAAGAAGCTTCGGATGTAACCGGAATCCCTTTGGGTAAATTAAAAATAAAGAAAAATATCCTTATATGTTGTATCACCAGAGGAAAACAATTCATTATTCCCGGTGGTCAGGATGAAATTCGTGTAGGTGACCTTGTAGTTGTGGTTACGGAATCCGGCATACATGACATCAGTGATATTCTGGAAAAATAGCGATAATATACTGTTACCTTATTATTTCAATCTGAAAGGAAATAAACCCTATGAATTTCTCCGTTGTTGTCCATATCATCAGCTGGGTACTGAAATTTGAAGCCGGTTTCCTGCTGTTACCCGGTGTGATTGGATTACTTTATAAAGATTATACAGACGCCCTTATCTATTTCATAACTGCGATCCTGTGCTTTGTCCTTGGTTACCTTTTAGGCCGCAAAAAACTGGTCAAAAAAGAACTATATACACGTGAAGGTTTTGTCTGTGTAGCATTGAGTTGGATTACCATGGGCGCATTTGGCGCACTTCCCTTTGTGCTTACCGGTGCCATTCCCAACTATATAGATGCTTTATTTGAAACCATCTCCGGTTTCACTACCACCGGAGCCAGTATTTTGACCAATGTGGAAGCCTTGTCACACGCCAATCTGTTTTGGCGAAGTTTTACTCACTGGATAGGCGGTATGGGTGTATTCGTATTTATGATGGCTATCCTCCCCATGCTGGGTGGTTCCTCTTTCAGTCTGATGAAGGCAGAAAGCCCCGGCCCCAGTGTTGACAAACTGGCACCTAAATTAAAAGACTCCGCCAAAATTTTATACACCCTTTATATCGGAATGACCATATTACAGATTATCTGTCTGCTCATATGTAAGATGCCGCTTTTTGACACACTATGTACTACCTTCGGAACGGTAGGCACCGGTGGTTTCGGAGTCATGAATGACAGTATGGCAGGCTATTCCCCTGCCATCCAAAACGTGGTTACCATATTTATGATTTTAAGTGGTATCAATTATACTGCATATTTTTGCATTATAATGAAACAGTTTAAACAGGCTTTTGCCATTGAGGAAGTCCGCTGGTATCTGCTCATTATCTTAGCCAGTGTAGGTATCATTACCTGGAATATTGCACCCCTTTACGAAAGTATCGGAACCGGTCTGCGTCACGCATTCTTTCAGGTAGGTTCCATTATTACCACTACCGGTTTCATGACCACCGACTTTGATTTATGGCCTGAGCTTTCCAAAAACATATTGGTTATCCTAATGTTTATCGGTGCATGTGCAGGAAGTACCGGTGGCGGTATGAAGGTTTCCAGACTTATCATTCTGTTTAAAGCCACTATGAAAGAATTATCCATGATGATTCACCCTCGTATGGTACGTAAAATCCGCATGGACGGACATGTGATTTCACACGAAACCCTTCGCTCTACCAATGTATATGTGTCCGTATATTTTGTAATACTCTTTGCCTCTGTACTGTTAATCAGTTTAGATGAGTTTGGCTTTACCACTAATTTCACAGCAGTAGTAGCAACACTGAATAATATCGGACCGGGACTTGATTTGGTTGGTCCTACCCAAAATTTCTCCATATTCAGCCCCTTCTCCAAATGTGTGCTGATGTTTGATATGTTGGTAGGAAGACTGGAACTTTTTCCCATGCTAATCTTATTCATGCCATCCTGCTGGAAGAAATATTAATCCATCTTTCCTTTGTATTTTCCGTTTATCGGTACCATAAAAAAGCAGATTTGAATTCCTCAAATCTGCTTTTCTTTTATTTGAATCAACTTCTAATTCTCTGCACTATTTTCCTCTGAAGACGAACTCTCTTCCTCGGCCGAATTCGTCGTACTTTCCGTAGTGGATTCATCAGATGATTCGTCCGTACTTTCACCGGTGGATTCGGAAGAACCGGTCTCCCGCGTAGACTCATCAGACTCTTCTGTGGATTCTTCCGTGCTCGGCTCCGGATCATTCCATATGGATATATTATGATACAAACGGTAATAACCGCCGCCTAGGCGCTGAGCCTGCAACTGAATCGCAAAATGCTCCGCTTTTAGTTCCTTCAGCACTTCCCGTACATACATCTCCAGATAACTTTCATCGATATAATCCGCTTCGATTCTGGTCCACAGACTCTCGGGAATTACATTCTTAAAGGTATGTTTTCCCATGCCTGCTGCTTTCATCTGTTTTTTGCAGTCATCATAGTATTCCTGTAAAGTATAACTTACATCTGACTCTTTGATACCCGCTTCTTCCAGATTCAGCTTGTTCTTCTCTTCATCAGTCAGCGTACTTTCCTCTTCCTTTTCTCCTTCCAGAAGCGGTTCTCCGGTTACGGGATTCAGGTTAGCACTGTTTACACAAGCGGGAAGGTACACGGACAAACCGGTCCGCATATGGGTCCCTGACAGAGAGATGTCGGATTTATTATAATAATCCAGCGTAGTCGGATTTGTATCATCCCAGGTAGTATCCACGTTGTAGTACTGATTGCCCTGTTTTACAATATTCCAGGCATGATCCATACCGGAGTAACCGGTACAATAATAGCAGGGAATATCCAGCTGTTGCATAATATACTGGAACGCCCTTGAATAACCTGCACAGACCGTCAGCCCGTTTACCATCGCACTATATGCACTCTGGTTCATCGCTGCTGTGGTATCATAGGACACTTTACTCAGCAGTTCATCATGCACGTATTTCTCCCGCGCATAATTTCCTTCCAATACCAATGCTCCGCGAATAATCCTGTCTGCACGATCCTGGAAATCGGCTTTTGCAATCTCCAGATAATCCACTGTTTCATTATAGGACAGTTCTATTTCCACACATTTACCATTGGTCAGATATTTACAGGAGTAGCCGCCGTCCAGCCAAAAGAGCTCCGGATGATCATTATACACAGCCTCAAAAACATTTTTCAGCTGATTCACGTCCGTATCCACTACAGGTGCAAAAGCCCCGTTCACTGTCATAGCATTGGCATAAATCTGTGCGTACAATTGTTTCATGGTACCATCCAGCATATTGTAATAGGGATATATCTGAGGGTTAAAGGTTAGTCCACTGCCACTTTCACCAATCGTCAGACTTCCTGCTTCATCCTCTTTTATAAGTACATTTTCCGGATGAAGCCCTGTAAATCCGCTCATGCCGATTACAGGTACGGGTGTACTGATATCATTTTTTGAGGGTGGAACATAACCGTTCCCTACTATGTTAGAGAGCACATCTGCATTCAATCCTGCATCATTATTGGCAGGATAATCCAGTATATCCTCCAATACACCTTCCTGCGTCCCGTTACCATACAATTTATCGGACAATTCCTTCGTCATTGACGGATTAAAAGCGTAAACAAGTGTCACCACACAAGCAATCATCAAAACACCGCATAAAAAATAAAAAAAGTATTTTATATATTTCAATTTATTCAGCCCCTTCCACAGGAATATATCCTTCCATCAGCCACTCTTCCAGTAGGATAAGGTTCTCATCGGAATGCTCTACTTCCCGGGCATACCGATAGGATAACTCCACATAATCAGACTTCTCTATGTTTTTATCGGCCAAAAACCACCTGCACATTACAAATTCCTGCAAAAAACATACAGAAAAAACTGCTAATGCAACCTTACTATAGATACAATCATCATATACTGCCCCACAAAAATAAGTATACAGAAAGAAATGCGCCAAATTTTCCTGAAATTGTTCCATTTCATTATAGCGGGCACCTTCCGCACCAATCTGCATCAGAAAATCCTTGTGCAAACTCATATACACTGCCTTATTTTGTGATAACAAGTCCTCCTCTGTTTCCAATACACGAGTCCAGTTCTCCCGCAGCCTCTCTAAAGAAGAAAGCACCTTCATCCCTTCCTCCAGTGCATGGATGCGCTGCTCACTACCGTTTTGCAATAGCTGATAGATCACATTTGTTCCTAAACCTCTCTTTGCCTTCTCAAGTAAAGGCTGCCACTTATCCGTATCTGCTCTGTATGCATCCAGTAATTCGTATACTTCAAAACATCTGCCCTCATCCACATACTGCTGCATATGGGATGCCAGCAAAAGTATCACGGTAAGTCTCTCCTGCATGGAATGGCCACGATTTTGGAGCACTTCAAAGATATAATCCCTTGCTTCCTCAAGCACAGAGAAAAGTCCGCTGTCAAAATCTTCAAAATCCTCTTCCAAAGGTTCAGGCTCCTCATCTTCTGTTTGAATCAGCTTTAACACTTCCGTCTGCCCCAGAATCATCTGTGCCGCCACCGGACAGGACAGGGACAGGGAATACTCACGCAGACCGTCAAATTCCTCCACATGCCTTGGATAGCGGGCACAGGTATTGCATAAATATCCTTCGCCCTTCTCCACTATTAAATCACATAAATTGTCCTTATTCAAAAAGGCACATCTGCCTTCATACTGTAAAAAGCTTTGTTGTTCATAGTCCAGGGAACGTGCCATTCTTTCCCCGAACTCCCCTTCCAGCTTTAAGTACCTGTCATAACTTTCATCATCTATCATGATCTGCCAGCCTGCGCAGCAGCTGTCCGGACACTCTCCTGCCATGCAGCGAAATGCATCATAATACTCAGGTTTTAAATATCTCATTTCTTTATTCCTATTCCTGCTGTTCTACCTTCTATATTTCTTTTTCACATGTGGATTGTTGTTCCTGTCCGGCCTGTTTTAAAAGACCGACTCTCTTTACAACCATCTGAGCCAGAATCTGTTTACATGCATTCGCTTCTTTATGCATGGCTGCATCCCGTAATTGCAACAGATGCCTGTCAAATACGGTTAGTTCCAACTCCCTGCAATTTGCCTGCATTCTGCGAGTACTCATAACCACGGACTGCCAGTTTCCTTTATTAATATTCTGGCCAAGTCGCATAAAATCCTGCCCCTTTAAAAAGGCCACTGTTTCTTTGTTTATTTTATCACTCATGGTGCTCTCCAACCTTTTCCTACTATTACATGTATTACCATATCTTTTCTTTATCCTATTTTACAATACACGAAAAATATTGTATAATCAACTTTAGTCTTATTTTTATACCAAAGATATTTTTGAAAGGAACTATTATGTTTACCCAAATCAGATATAAGTGGGAAACGACACCCTTTTATCCCAAGATTTTCAAACTGGTGCTTCCCATTATTATACAGAACCTTTTAAGCGCTGCAGTCAGCTCTGCGGATATTGTAATGCTTAACTATGTAGGCCAGTCAGCTATATCGGCTGTATCCCTGGCATCACAGTTTTCCAACATTCTGTTCTCCGTATTTTTCGGACTGGGCACCGGTGTAACCATGCTTTGCGCGCAGTACTATGGCAAAGGAGATTTTAAAGCAATCGAAATCATACAGGGCATTGCACTGCGCATCTCCCTGATAGTAACTTTTGTTTTGGCCGGCCTGTCCTTCTTTATTCCGGAAACATTGATGCGGATATTTACCAATGACCCGGAATTGATTACATTGGGTGCCGGATACTTACGTGCCATCAGCATAGCATATCTGTGCTGGGGTATTTCAGAGATTTATCTTTCCGCCCTGCGCAGCATCGGTAAAGTATCCATTTCCACAATATTAAATGTTCTTGCTTTCAGCTTAAATATTATATTGAATGCGGTATTTATCTTCGGTCTGTTCGGTGCTCCTCAGCTGGGCGCAATGGGCGTAGGTCTGGCAACCTCTTTATCCAGACTTGTGGAACTGACCGGATGCTTTGTAGTCTCTGCATGCAGAAAAAACGTAAAATTAAACTTTAAAATGCTTTTTGTACGTAACAAGGTATTGTTTCGGGACTTCGTAAAGATGTCACTGCCGGCTCTGGCAAATGATGTAATCTGGGGTCTGGCTTTTTCCACCTATTCCGTAATCATCGGTCATCTGGGCTCCGACGCGGTCGCTGCCAACTCCTTTGTTATTGTAGCACGTAACTTCGGTACCATTCTCTGCTATGGTCTGGCCAGTGCCGGAACCATCCTACTTGGCAATGAAATCGGAGAAAACAAGCTGACTGAAGCACGAAAGGACGCAAGCCGTTTGATGAAGCTGACTCTTATCAGCTCCATTTTTGGTGGACTGGTCGTACTGGCATCCATACCGCTTATCATGTCCTATGCAGACCTGACAGACACCGCCATGCATTATTTGAAATATATGCTATTAATCAACACTTATTATATTACCGGTACTGCCGTAAACACTACCCTGATTGCCGGTGTATTCCGTGCCGGCGGTGACAGTCGTTTCGGCTTTATCTGCGATACCATTGATATGTGGGTGTATGCAGTGCCCTTAGGTTTTATCGCCGCATTTGTATTGGATTTACCGGTTCTGTGGGTATACTTCCTGCTCTGTACGGACGAATTCGTAAAGTGGCCCTGGGTATTAAAACATTATAAGAGTGGCAAATGGTTAAAAAACATCACCAGAGATGATATATCTGATGTAATAGAATAAAAGGAGAATCTTATGAATTATCCCAAACACAAATCCGAAGAGTCGGTTCAAGATTATTTAGAAACCATACTGCAGCTAAGCAAGCGCCTGGCTGACGTACGCTCCATAGATATTGCACATGAGCTTAACTACTCCAAACCCAGCGTCAGTGTGGCCATGAAAAACCTAAAAACAAAGGAATATATAAAAGTATCCGAAGAAGGCTATATATCACTCACCCCCTCCGGATTAGAAATTGCTCAGTCTGTATTAGAAAGACATACCATATTGTCCAAGTGGCTGATCAGTATGGGAGTAACACCCGAAATCGCCATGGAAGATGCCTGTAAAATGGAACATGACATGTCACAGGAAAGCTTTGAAGCAATAAAGAAATATTTGCAAAATCATGGTGATGTCTAAAGATCACCAAACACCTGACTGAATAAATCATAAAAATAGGTGATGGAGAAATTATCCGGATCCACCTCATTCATATAATGCCGTGCTGCCAGCTCCTCAGTATACTCATCCAGAGGATAGGTGGTCACGGTATTATTTTCTTTTGTCTCTTTTTCTACATGGGCTATGAGCGGTAACGCATCATAGGCACTGATGCTGCATGTCTCTTCCTCCATCGTCACTGTGACCTGCGCCATGGCTCCCAGCATACGTGCTGACACCCCGGGCGCAGTCCCGCTGGTAGCATTTACGAAATTACCGATGGAATAATACACCAGCATCTCATTGCCATTTGCACCGGTTACCCATTCTACCGGCTCAATGACATGGGGATGGGTCCCGATACACAAATCCACACCCTGGTCTGCCAGAAATTGTGCCCATTTGCGCTGTTTGGACGTTTCTTCAAATACGTATTCGGTTCCCCAATGAGGACATACGATAATAAAGTCTGCATTTTCTTTTGCAAAGGCAATGTCCTGCGCAATCTTCTCTTCCTCCCACAAATCTACTGCATAAGGCATATCCTGGGGAAGCGCGATACCATTCGTTCCGTAAGTATAATTCAACACTGCTATTTTTATACCGTTCACTTCCGTGATATAAACGGTGTCTGCATCCTCCTCGGACGTATAAATACCTACAACACCGATTTCAGGATAGGTATTTTTCCAAAAATCGGCACAGCGAATCAATCCTTCCTTTCCCATATCCATGGAATGATTGGTTGCGTGTAACACTACGTCAAAGCCGGCATCTACCAAACTATCCCCAAGCTCAAAGGCTCCGTTAAATCTGGGATAACCCCGAAGTCCTGCCTCTGCACCACTTAAAATAACTTCCTGATTCACCAGCGCCAAATCAGCTGCTTGAATCTCCTGCGCCACATGAGCAAAGAGATGATCATAATTGTAGCTACCGTCCTCCTGCTTACCGCTGCTATTGACCTGTGTATGAAGGAGCATATCTCCCACCATCACAATGGTAGCTTCCTTTATCTCAGGCTCCGGAAGCTGAACAGACTCTTCTGTGGAAGGATTTTGTTCTACGTTTTCCTCTGTTGTTTCTTCTGTTTGCTGCGTTTCTACGATTGCAGGATAACTTTCTCCTGTAGAAGCCATCTCCGGATACTTCTCTTCTGACGAAACAGTATTTCCGCAACCGCACATCTGCCAGCTTATTATCATTACTAATATGGACACAACCCATTTTTTCTGCAATCTTTTCATAACACGCTCCTACATTTCTGCCTCATTGTACGCAGTTCCCGATTCTGTACCTTTCTCCTTAGCAGAAATATAAACACTTTTTTTTTCATACAACAGATTCAGTCCATAGGCAGAAAGAGGTACTAAACATAAAACATACATATACACATACTGACTTTTGGTCTCCCAAAATACATGGAATAAAAATCCGCCTATCAGATATATTACCGGGAAGAAATACAGAACCCTTTCTGTTTTCTCAACATGACGAACAATTCCGACACCTGCAGCTAAAGCAAACCCTAATATCAAAATCACAACTCCGTTACACCAGTTTGCCAGATGGTTGTAAGCCTGACCGCCACTGTAAATTTCATCTAGTAACTTTCCGTCACTGTCCTCCTTTGCTACCAAAGGACCGGACCACACGGACTGATACATGGGATCGCACCATGTAGACACAATCTTCTCCCAGAAAAATTGCACACAATATGCCGGATCTTCCCAAAACCGAATGGCACTTCTGTGAATGGAAGTAAGCGCCCGCCTGGTAGCCGCATCATAATCATATCCAACGTCATTGAACCGGTATATATTATAACCATTTATCCAGCCGCCCTGTGTTGTACTGTTCTCATCATCCTGTAATCCCATAGCCACCCACATAATCATTGGTGTGCCTTTTCCGATTTCCCGGTTCATATCCAGTTCATAACATTTTTCCAAAAGGGCACCTGATAGAAAAACAGCTGCCAGTATCCCCACCATAGTAATCAAATACTGTTTCTTTTTCTGCACACAAAAATAACAGAAGTACACAATTAGCATAGCAATAATAGCGATTTTAAAATTGCTTTTCAAAAAATTTGCCAGGACTGCAAACAAAATACTAAAGAGCCAATTACAACCACTATAGCCTTTCAACTGTTTCAGCATAAAATACACTGCTGCCAACATACATACCAAACCGGGCACCTGTCCGTAAACAAACAAAACAAAGAAAAACTGGGGTAAAAACATAAAAGATAACAATATTGTATAACTGTGAATCAAAGGCTTCTCTTCAAATAACACTGTAGCAATCTTCCACAAAAGATAATTGGCCCCCAGCACCCACAGCAAGTTCATCATATAAAACAGACGAATATCCGTACTGATATAAGCCAGTAACCTGTCATAAGTCATAAGTGCCAGCTGAAAAGGAAAGCGGAACATATACTGACCGGGTTCAAAATCCACAAAATTACCCTGATTATAATTAATCGCTGCCTGATACACATTATATGCATCTGCCCGCAAACTACCGTCCACCCGGCATATCATGTATATCCCGGCAACCAGATATACCACTGCCATTATCGCAAACAGCCTTCCGGAAGACATCCTTTTCATCAAAAAACCTGCTCCTGCAAGTAATAGTAACTGTAGAATCAAAAGTACAATTATCCCGGGTCCGTTTTTTTGAAAAATCACTGTTTCATTGCCATTCATGGTGATATATACCTGATTAAATATACAAATCAGGCTCAAAAAAGCCAGCAGTATTCCTCCGCAAAACGTCACAATAAAACATATGAAATTGTATATTGGATTCTTTGTCTTCATTCCTACTCTCCACTTTTCATACAATCTATAATTCTATATTCTTCCCATCCAGTATTGCTTCTACAAGCTTATCGCCACAGTAGCAAAGTTTCAAAGAAAAGAAGGGCCTGTTCTGTTCCAGTAAATCCAGGAAAATATAATCCCCTTCCCATAAGTTAAGCTCATGCAGGCAGTTCTTTTCCACCCATTCCAGATTTCCCTCCCTGCATTCTTTCAGTTCTCCTTCAAATGCATCTGAAGTGTACAGACACATATACTCTGTCTCATAAACATCCGTTACAAATGTAATAATACCCCTAAACCGGTAATTCAGCAAATGGAGTCCCGTTTCTTCCATTACCTCTCTCAAAAGGCAATCCTCCGGACTTTCTCCTTCTTCAAAATGTCCGCCGATACCGATCCATTTATCCCTATTGATATCCTGCTCCTTTTTCACACGATGGAGCATGAGATACTTATTTTCCTGCTCAATGTAACATAACGTGGTTAAATTGCTACGACTATTCATAACTATTGTATTTTAACTCCTACTTTCTCATGGAAGCTTTTTCCTATGGCATGCTTAGGATACTGCCCCCCATTAACGCAGCCTCGCTTCTGTCATGGGTCACCAGTAAAACCGTCTTTCCCGCACTTCTTTCCTTTATGCAGGCAATTGCACGGTGTTTACTCTCATCATCCAGTCCGCTAAAGGGCTCATCCAGAAGAAGCACATCATATTCGGCAAGCAACGCTCTGGCAATAGCAACTCTCTGCTTCTCACCGCCACTAAGTCCCCGTACGCTTTTTTTGCTGTACTGCGCCACTCCCAGCTCCTCCAGACAGTTTATAATTTCTTCCTCGGACACCTTGGTGTTCACCATCCGGATATTCTTTATCACACTTAAATTATCTACCAATCGGCCATCCTGAAACACCATGGAAAATCTCGGTTTCCCAAGAGCATTGGAATAAACAATCTCACCCTCCTGCACCTTCAAAAGTCCTGCAAGCAAATGTAGCAGTGTGGTTTTCCCGCTTCCTGAAGGGGACATAAGTACCGTCACTTCCCCTTCTTTTATAGATGCTGAATATTGTTGAAATACCGCTTTGTCCTCATAGGAAAAGGATATGTTCTTTATCAAAATACCACTCATTGCTATCCCTCTTTATGCTCTTACTACTTCTGCTCCCAATAATGCAACACCAGCTTTATTACTGACTCACACAAAACACTTAAAACTACAATCACAATTGTCCATGCAAAAAGCTCCGGTATCATCAAATAGATTTTTGCTTTGTACAATTCATTTCCTATGGAATGCTTCACCAGTCCGATGATTTCTGCCGCCACTCCCGCCTTCCATGCCATACCCATGGCTAAAGAAGCTGCAGACAATACATAGGGGAGGGCCTGTGGAATATATATATACCTGATTTTCTTCCCCAGGGAAAGTTCAAATACCTTAGCCACATCCAGAAATCTATCGTCCGTCTGCTGTAATCCTGTAAGAGTGTTGATATATAACGTGGGTAACACAATCAGCGCCGGTACAAAAACAGTAAGCCCCTCCCCATCCAGCCACAAAAGTGCCAGTATGACAAAGGATGCCACCGGAACAGACTTGACCACCTTTAGCGGGAACCACAAAAAAGCTCTGACAATCCCACTTGCAAAAGATGTTATCGCCAACAGAATTCCCGCCATGCTGCCTATAATAAATCCTGCACCAATATGTATCAGGGATGCAAGCAGACTGGTCCGAAAATTCTCTGCCGGAAGTAAATCCTGCATCAAAACCTTAAGTACCTTCTCCGGAGAGGGTAAGAATATTTCATTGTTTATACACTTAGCAGCCAGATGCCAAATCATAACCCATGCCAGCACGGAAGCTGTGCAGGAAACGACTTTGGACACTCCGGCTGCCCTTTGTTTACCTGTTTTCAATATAAAACATTCCTTCCTCAAATTTACCGCCGATGGCAGCAGGATTCTGGTCAAACAGAATCTGCAGATAAGCTCCTGCTTTAGACTTCATATCCTCACCGGTAATAAAGGTGATATTACAATAGGGGATTGCCTGCAGGGCAATATCCGCCTTAAATACATCGAACTGTTCCAATAACGAGGCAGTTTCCTCCACATTGCTGTTTGCGTAAAGAGTGGAGGCATTGTACTCTTCCATAAACTGTACAAACGCTCCCTCATTCTCTTCAATAAAAGACTTACGTGCCACAAGCACACCGGTCACTACCGTACTGTCTGCCAGCTTTTCCCACTCTTTCGTTACATCCAGTGCGATTCTCATGGAGGCATCACTATTTAACGCCACTGTCGTATAGGGCTGAGGTAACATGGCAACTGCTTCTTTATTTTGCTTTAATGCTGCTACCACCTCAGGGGCCTCTGACTTGTACTGTATATCTACATCCTTATCCGGATCCAGCCCCGCGCTTGTAAGCAAAAATCGCAAGGTATACTCCGGCGTAGTGCCCTGACCTGTGGAATAGATGGTTTTACCTTTCAGATCCTGCACAGTCTGAACCGTTTCACCGGTCTCTACCAGATAAAGCACACCAAGCGTATTGATTGCAACTGTTACAATTTCACCCTCTGTTTTATTATAGAGAACACTTGCCAGATTACAGGGAACCGCTGCAATGTCCAGTTCTTCCTTTATAAGAGCTGTACTAAGCTCATCTGCAGTTCCCGCAATCGTATAATTATATTGATGTATGGTTTCTCCTGCATCCGCATCTGCAAGTAACTTAATCATGCCAATGGCGGTAGGTCCCTTCATACAACCGGTGTTAATATCTACAGCCTCTTCATCTGCTGTACTGCTTCCACAGCCAAATATTGTTAAAATCATACACGCACTCAGCAAAAGTGCCCAAAACTTCTTATTCATAACCTATCATCCAAAATCTTTTATTCTATCATTCTGCGATATAACACACGCAGCGCCTAGTTCAGCTCCTGCTTAGGCATCTCGTCCGGCACCTTCTTCTCAGCCACATTTTTGAACTTCGCCACTTCTTTTGCGGCCTGAGGAATGGAGATATTGGTTCCGGCTCCGGCAATACAACCACCGGGACATGCCATACCCTCAATCAGACAACCGTTCATTTTGCCCGCTTTGGCCAGAAGCAGCATTTTCTTACATTCTGCCAGACTTTCTGCATGCTCGATATGTATCTCCGTACCGGGATAATATTTTTCAATACAATCACGAATAGCACTGGCCACACCACCTGCTACACCATAGCCTCTGCCGGCTGCCGTAGCATCCTGCATTTCATCCATTGCCTGAATTTCCTTTAACAAAATGCCTTTCGCTTCAAACATACCGGTCAATTCTTCAAAGGTTATTACAAAATCCACATCCGAACGGACGGTTCTGCGGCTTGCTTCCAGCTTTTTGGATGCACAAGGTCCGATAAATACCACGGATGCATCCGGATGTTCCTGCTTTATCAAACGGGCTGTGGTAACCATGGGGGTCAGCGCATTACTGATTTTATCAATGGTTTCCGGGAATAAATTCTTCGCCATCACTGCCCAGGAAGGACAACAGGAGGTCAGGGCAAAAGCCTGCTTGCCGCTGGCAACTTCCTTCACATAATGTTCTGCTTCCTCCATACAGCCCATATCTGCACCGATTGCAGTTTCGTACACATCAGCAAAACCAAGTTCCTTCAAAGCAGTTTTAAACATTTCAGGCGTCACTGCCGAACCAAACTGACCTACAAAGGCAGGCGCTACCTGTGCTATAATCTTACGTCCTGACTGCATCGCACGAATCAGCTGGAATATCTGAGACTTGTCTGCAATCGCACCGAAAGGACAACTTACCATACACTGACCACAGGATACACAAATACTTTCGTCAATAACTGCTCTGCCCTTGTTATCCGACTTAATGGCACCTATACCACAGGACACCTTACAAGGACGCTCTTTATGACAGATGGCATCATAGGGACATACGGCCTTACATTTACCACATTTGATACACTTCTCCTGATCGATTACGGAACGGCCCTTTACCATAGATATGGCACCAACGGGACATACGCTTTGACAGGGATGCGCCAGACAACCCATACAGGAATCCGTAATCTCATAACAATTTGCCGGGCAGGCATTACATGCAGAAGGAATTACCTGCATAAGAGGTGGCTCGTAATACTTTTCATCAATATTACTTTCTTCCAAACCCTGGGTCAGATGCGCAGGGCGTTCTCTGTTTTCGGGACGAAGACTCATGCCCATAGCCAGACGAAGTCGCTCTCTGACAATCGCTCTGTCCCGATATACATTATCCCAATAATCAGTTTCTTCATAATCCACTATCTGATAGGGCAATGCCTCCATATCATCCTTTAAATTCTTAGAATTGTACGCCAGATTGGCCACTTCCTTAAAAACTCGTCTACGTCCCTGTTTTACAGGTGTATCTATACCTCTCATACAAACTCTCCATTTCCAAACTATTACAATGTCTCCATTATAAAGCATATTACTATTTTATTCAACAAAACCGGACACCAAAAATACGCCGCTTTCACTTTTTACGCCAAAGGAGCCCGCGCACTGCGCAGGCCCTTTCACTCAAATCATTTAACTAAATTATCATATCAAATTGCAAGCACCTTATGCACCTGCAGTTTCTTTTAATATCTGCAGCTGTTCAAAGGTTCCATCCACCTTTTCAGAGAACTTGCCCAAATTATCAAAGGCGGTATCAATGGTCTCCTTACAGGTCTGCGTACCTGCAGAAACTTCTTCTGAAGCCGCGGATAAAAGCGTAATACTGTCAACAATTTCTTTATTTGCCTCCAGCACACTCTCTACTTCACGTCCCATAATCTCCACACCTGACTGAAGTTCATGAATACCACGTTCCACTTCTTTAAAACTGAAATGTACTTCATCCACATGCTTACGCTGTTCATTAATACACTCCACGGACTCACGGATACCTGCTTGCGTTTCATTGGTAACCAGTGTTAACTCTCTGATAATCGCTGTAATCTGTTCTGTGGATACCTTGGTCTCTTCTGCCAGAGTCCTGATCTGATCAGCTACAACCGCAAAACCTCTGCCGGCCTCACCCGCTCTGGCTGCTTCAATGGAAGCATTCAGTGCAAGCAGATTGGTCTGGGAAGAAATCGCCAGAATCGCCTCTGTAATACCGGATACCTTCTTTACATTGTCCACCAACTGCTCAACTGTTCCGGAAATCTTTTCGATATTGTGATCAACTGTATTGGACTGCTCCTGCAAATTATCTGCAAGCTGCTTGCCCTCTTCAATAATATCTTTTAACCTCTCTGTGGTCTCTTTTGCATTCACTGCCAGTTCATTGGTATTTTCCAGACTCTCCTGAATATGTGCTGTCATATTCACCTGGCCGTTTACTGCCTCTGAGGTGTTCTCAGAACTACCTGCTATACCATTCATGGCATTATCTGCAGATTCCATAGCATCGTTGATTTCGCCCAGACCAACCACCATGCCTTTAAAATCTACATCCAACTTTTCTACGATACCGGCTACCACATTTGCCACTTCTGCCCTATGTGCAGCTTCCTCTTCAATAACAGCCCGGTCCTCCAGACTGAAATCAATCAGAAGTAAGATCGTGCTAAAGGAGCCAAAAATAGCCAGCACAAAACCTGACATGATAAGGATACCATAATTAAACAGTACCATATCGCCGGTATTATATACCATAATACATTTGATTATACCGATAATCAATGCCCCCATACAACCGATACCCACAAGTAGGGAATTCAGATAAATCATGAATCCAATCAGTGCAGGAAACATCAGTACCATAACTACTACACCATTTCCAAATACCAACATCGCATAAGTAGCTAAAAACATACATGCCATACACAGCATGCACAACTTCTTCCTTTTCCATAATGCATATGCAATAATCGTCAGCACAGCTGCTGCTGCATAAACTACACATCTGACAGTCGTATTCGTGTCCATACCGTTTTTACCGGCATTAATAATTTCTGTCAGGGCATATACAATATAGCAAACCACTAATATCATACACATTACGCGGTTTGCACGCTTATACTGCTTCGGTGTTAAATTTTGTCTCCTAATGATTCCATTCATAAGCTTTATCTCCTGTAAAAAAATAGAGTATGCCTTATATGTTAAGCATACTCTAATAATACCATTTTTATCTTGATTTTTCAAGCAATTGTTACACAATAGCTCATCATTTTTCCTTTTGTCACTCATCTTTATACTTTTCCTTCAGGCACCGGTTGATTTCATCTGCCTGTCTGATGTCCACAATCCAATGCACACAAAAAACGATTGCGTAGACTACAGCTACCGATATTAACATCAGTAAAATTCCGGACAAATCAAATGCAATCCATCCAAACCAGCATCCACATGCAATCATAATCACGCAAAGTACAGCATAATGCATAAAAACTTTTAATAGACCTTCTCCTTTTGTATTGTTTTCTTCCGGATGTAAAAACAAGGTGACAATCCCGGTCAAAAATCCCGCCAATATAATTTTCCATAAAGTATCGGCCGGAATCGTCTCCTTTCCCGCCATAATGAAATTCACTGCCACAACAATTAATATAGCTGTTGTAATATAACAAAACCATTTAAAAGCTTCACCCAATTTCTTCATTACATGCCTCCTATATCCCCAATTTTTTCTTTAAATCCAATACGTACTGACGGGAAATAATAATTTTCTCGTCGTTTTTCAGCTTTGCTTCAAACCGCCCATTAAATATGGGTTTTAAATAAGCAATCTTTGCCACATTTACTATGGCCGATTTTGATATACGCAAAAAGTCCGTATGCACATACTCCGCTTCAATCTCGTATAACTTTTTATGTACCTCATACATCCCCTTGGCTGTATAAGCAAACACCTTATTATCCACCGACTCAAAGTAAAAAATATCCTTTGGAGACAACTTTACGATTTTATCCTCCACATACCCGGTCAGTCTGTCCTGTTCGGATTTCAGAGCATATATTAAATTCATCAGTTTTTCGTCCAATACGCTGCAACGCAGGATGATTTCATCCTCCTGCCCCGGCTCCGGCGCTTCAATGGTAATCTTCATATTGTAATCCTCTTTCTTCTCTTAAACCCTTCTGCTTCCTATCGGTCTGTTTTCTTCCCATATCCCAGCATAAATGCGCTTATCACAAGAAGTATTATACCACAGAAAAGTAATATTAGCCATTCCTCCGTTACCCCCAGGGCGCGGTCAAATACTACCAAATCAATCCCCATTACCTGACGATATACAGTAACAACTTCCTGGGGAACTCCTGTAAATGTTTCCGCAAGAATCTCTTCATTCATCACCTTGCGGAACATGGCCGTACTGTAAATAATCGGTGTACATTTCATCACACTTACAATACCATCCGCCAAAGACCCTATGGGTATATATATTCCCCCTAAAAATCCTACAAGGGTACCCACCACCGTGCCCAGACCACTCCATGCTCCTTCCGTCTTGGCAATCATGGTCAAAGGATACATCAGCGCCGCAAACACAAAGGAATTTACCATGATTAATCCCAGTAATTGCAAATGTGTTCCCGGTGAATATATCTCCATACCTTTTGCCAAGCCAATTACCTCTGTAATCACCAGCGTAATCACACAAACAATTACGGAAGAAACCCACGCTGCTGCAATATATCCTGCCGCAATGGTTACGCGACTCACAGGAGCGGTATAGATGGCATTCATTTTACCACTTACCCTGTCCTTGATCATTCCTGAAAAAGCGGCCAAAGTAACCGTTACAGCATTTATGGAAAGAATACCGGCACTGGTCCAGGAAAGTATGAGTAACTCAGCATTCTTTATATCATTTCCTGTCTCCCTTCCCGGAAACTGTTCCAAAAGGTAGATGATATTTTCCACATTCATATCGCCCAAGAAAAAAAGCATCAGGCAAATTACAATCATTGTGGATAACAGCGAAAAAAATATAGCACCTCTGTCTCTTAAGTATATTTTTATATTACGTCCCGTTATAGCCAGAAATTGTTCCATTTCTACCGTACTCCTTCCTCATTTATCTCTTTACCCACAGCATTCAAAAACACATCGTCCATATTACCTTGAATCACTTCAAAACCATCTATGAAATTCTGAAGTCCGTTAAGCAGCGGCAATGCCTCCAATGTGGATGCTACCATCAGTTCCAATATTCCGGTCTCCTTTTTGCAAATCTCACCGGCTGACTCCATCTGCCAATTCTCCAGCCGGCTTGTAAGCTCTTGTTCCCACGTCTTTTTATAAAACAGTCTTACCTTGTCCTTCGCATACTTCTCTTTCAGGTCAAAGGGCGTACCTTCCGTGATAATTTTTCCATGGTCCATAATGATGATATGGTCCGCCTTTGCAGCCTCCTCCATATAATGGGTGGTAAGAAACACTGTCATCTTCTCCGTCCTTTGCAGTTCCTCAATGGTGCTCCACACATCCAGTCTGGTGGCCGGGTCAAGTCCTGTAGTCGGCTCATCCAGAAAGAGAATCTCCGGTGTGTGCATCAGTGCTGCGGCAATTTCACATCTGCGTTTCTGCCCACCTGAAAGAGTCTTATATTTCTTTTTCATGATATCATCCAGCTTCAAAATCTGCCCCAGCTTTTCACATTGCACCAATGCCCCCTTTCTGGTAGCACCATGCATAACGCCCCTGCACAGAAGATTTTCCTGCACACTGAGCAAGTCATCCAGACAATTTTGTTGATAAACAATCCCTATTTTCTTGCGAATCTCCATATTCTTTTTCCCCAATACCTCTCCACATATTTGGGCATTTCCATCATCCGGTATAAGTAATGTAGCCAGCATATTGATTACTGTTGTCTTACCTGCACCATTCACACCCAAAAATCCCAGCATGGTTCCTTTTTTTACTGTAAAGGACACATTGTCGACAGCTGTAACATCCCCATATCTCTTTGTCAAATTATTCACTTTTATCGCATCCATTTTATTTTCCACCGCGTAACACCTACTACGCATTCTCCCTCCTCGCTTTGATAACTGCATCATAACAATACCGTCTCCGGGCTTCAATAGCGCTAACGGTAAGTTACATAAGTACATAGGCAAGTTACAAAAACAGAGACGTGAATCACACTTTGTGACTTCACGCCTCTGTAGATTTTCTATATGCGTTTTAAATATTTAGTCTTCTTTGATATGCTTATCCTCCTTGAGAAGCAACAGCACTGCTATACCACCCATTATAAACAATGGGATACTTTGAAGCATTCCAAACACAGGTGGTTCTGCAACAAAGCCTGTTATTTTTTCCTGGTCAAAATATACGGACAATATACTGCCCCCGCCATTATTCACTGCATGCAGGAACGCTGCCGGCCATACGGACCCGCTCTTTTTGGTGAGATAGGTCAAAATAGCACCTACCGCTATGGTAAACAGTGTGAAAGAAACAAATCCTGTCCAAGGCTCGCCCCAGTATCCGGTTCCGAAATTGTGCCCCGCCATATTTGCCGGGAAATGCCACACGCCCCAGATAATACCACCTACAAGCACCGCACCTTTGATACCAAACAATTCCTCCAGTTTGGGCATCATATACCCTCGCCAGCCTGCCTCTTCTCCCAGTGCCCCTACGGAATACAGACAGCAGGAGGCAATCAGGGCAAGGGGTAACATCCACAGCGCCTCCCCCGGAATTCCAATCTCTTTTACTTTTTCAGGACTAAATGCATTGGGAAAAGCCAGTAAAATCAAAACACTTCCCAGTTCCCTGTACAAATAAGGCAAAAGTATTGCTACCGCATAAAATATCCACTTTTTATTCTGTAGACTGATTCCAAGTTTCATGGAACCCTCTCCCACAAATGTAAATCCCTCCTTGGTAATCCATCTGGTCAGAACCATTGCAATGGAAGGACACAGCATGCTGTATGTAAGAATGGCCTGCATATAAAGGGACTCATAGGTACCACCATTTGCTGTATACAGTATGGTGGGGATCCAGACCAGCCCGAAGCTAAACACCAGGTATATAACCAAACGTATAGTTGTCATTTTTTTATTCATCCTGCAACTCCCTTCTGCAATATAGGAAACAGGTTATCTTATACGACAGATAATATAGTATTCCTGCTGCCAAAGGTATGCCAAAAGAGAGCGCCAGTGACAACTGAGGATGGGTCTTCAAATATTCTATCATCTTTTCAAAATCAACCTTTTCCATTATGGACATATCACCAAACAGAAAATATCCCATTGCCAAAAAGAAACACACTCCCAGGATTACAGCCTTAATAGCATTGGCTTTATTTACCCCCAGCAACACATGAAAAGGCATTTCCAGAGCAGAAACCATCATCAGACTACATACGTACAAGGGAAGAATCGAAGGCACAGATTCCAATAAGCCGGTATCCAGATGTTCCTTCATGGGAGGAATTACCAATGTAATCATAAAAACAGCAAAGGATAAAGCTGCATAATATGTAATCAACACAAAAATATATTTAGCCTTGATATATATCCCCGGTTCAAAAGGCAAACTTCCAATATATGCCTTAATGTTCCTTCCCTCATCCACACGGAGTAGAACCATGGGCAAAAGTGCCGCCACCTGAAACGGTAACATACATACTTCAATGACAATCATGGGTCCAACAATCCAAACATAATATTCATTATTCACAACCATGGTACTAAGCGCAAGCAGGAAAACCACTCCCGCAACCCATAATGCTTTCTTGCCAAATGTACCTAAGAAATCTTTATACAATAAGCCCGCCATGGCTACTCTCCTTTCCGCTTTTTAATGATGTACGCACTTAAAACGTAGGACAAAGCTGCAATCACTACCGAAGCCGCAATAAACCATATATATCCTACTTCCAGATAAGCATCAATCAGACTTTTCACCTTGTCCATATCTATATTATTTATCTCTTCACTCCATAATGTTAATAACATAACCGGCTCTACAAGTAAGAAACAAAGTCCGATAAGACCAAAGAAAATCCAGTCCGATTTTATCTTAGGGAAACAGTACGCCAAAGGCAACGCAATACTTATAAAGACCAAAATCAAAGCTCCGCCGGAAAAAATAACCAGCATCATATTCCCCAGCTTATAGGTCTCCGATACCAGGGAAATCGCCACCGCCGAAACACCGGATACCATTATGCTAAAACCGGTCATTATAAGTCCAAACAAATATCGGCTGCCGGCAATCTTTCCCGCTGATACCGGCATAGTGCTCAGCACATTATAAAAGCCTGCTTTCTTATCTGCTTCAAAGCAATTGACAATATCTCCACCGAACGCCACCGGAATGATCAGCATCACATATATGGCTCCCATGATTAATTTTTCCATGATTTCTGCATCTTGTGCCGTAAGCGTGGCATCCGAAACCATAGCAGCCCTGGCATCAGCCAGATTACCGTAATGATAGCTGAATACAAACATAATCGCCGTGAGCAGTACTCCAAATGAAATAAAGAAATACATCCCCAAACTTTTCCGCATGGCATAAAAATCCTTTATCATCAGTCCCTTCATACCTATGCCTCCTTATTCCGGCTGTTTACGTAAAAGAGCATGATTTCCTCCAAAGAACACTGGTCCATTACCATGTGAGGATATTTGGCAGCACAAAGCTCACGGTTCTTTACCAGCACCTCCGTACCGTAAGCATAGCTTCTGGAGGATACACAATCAGCGGAATCCAACTTTTCCGCGTCCTCTTTCTTACACCTTAAAATGCCGTGCTTTTCCAAAATTTCATCTTTATTACCGGAAAGAACTATACGGCCATGATCGATAAACACCACCATATCCGCAATTCTCTCAATATCTCCGGTGATATGTGAAGACAAAAGTACGGTTTTGTGTTCATCCATTACATATTCCTGAAAAATCTGCAAGATCTCATTTCGTACAATCGGGTCCAGTCCACTGGTGGGCTCGTCCATTAATAAAAGCTTTGCACCATGGGAAAGTGCCACCGCAATCTGCAGCTTCATCTGCATACCCCTGGAAAATTGGCCACACTTTTTCTTGGCAGGCAGAGAGAAGCGTTTCAGATATTCAAAGAAGGTCTCTTCTTCCCAGCCTTTGTATATATTCTTCATCATCGTATTAATATCCTTGGGGCTCATAAAATCATGGAATCCCATCTCCGCATATACCACTCCGATATCTTCCTTTATGGCACAGTCTTCCTTACGGATCTCCTTACCAAATACAAAGATTTCTCCTTCGTCCCGACGGATACTGTCCAAAATCAAACGGATGGTTGTAGTCTTGCCGGCACCGTTCTGTCCAATAAAACCACAAATGCAGCCCTCCGGTACTGAGAAGCTTACCTTATTCAGTTTAAAATCACCATAATCCTTACATACTTCCTTTAACTCCAGTACATTATTCATTGCTCTCTTGCTCCTTTTCTGCATGTAATATCCGCATGCGCTCCTCCAACTCATCCAGGGATATTCCTGCCACTCTCGCCTTATTCAGTACCTCCTCCAAAAGCTCCTCAATCTCGAAAACAGCAGACTCCCGCACTCTCTCCTGATTGATTGCCTTCACAAAGCTTCCTTTGCCCGTATAGGATTCGATATATCCCTCCCGTTCAAGCTCCTCATAAGCCCTTTTGGTAGTGATAATACTGATGCGCAGCTCCTTTGCCAAAAGGCGCATGGACGGAAGGGCGTCCCCCTCCTTCAAATCACCTTTGACAATCATTGTTCTGATCTGTTCCTTAATCTGTTCATAAATCGGGCTGTCCGAATTATTAGAAATAATGATATCCATGGTTTACTCCTATTCTAATATTGTATATATATAATATACACAATATTTGCATTTTGTCAATACAGACAAAAACAGGACGCCAGATAGCGTCCTGTCCATAAAACTCCTCCACTGTACTTACACAATTTCCTATAGAGGTTATATTTCTTCTTCCTCAAAAGCCAGATGTATCTTTGCAAATTCCATTTTGATTTGGATAAATTCTTCCATGCTTCTCATCAGCACAAAAAGCCTTGCCCGGTCCTCAAACTCCTTTCGTGTTACCGGTAATGGACGGCTTTTCATTGTCTCATTCATTTCCCTGAATTGCTCCATAATATTCCTACCCCTATTGTCCCGGTGATAAACCTGGGCCATTCGTTTCAGGAAGTCTGAAATTGTTTCCGCAGTGTCTGGCGAACTATTCAGACTTCTCACATTCTTATACATTTCATACAGGATTTGGCACTGGTTTTCGCGCATGCGGATATATTCCATGTCAAAAATATCATCTTTATCGAACTGGTTATTATAATTCTCCTCCGCCACATTCATGGCTTCCCTTATCTGCTTTTCCAATACCTGGAAGTAATCATCGTCGTCATTCCAGGCCACCTTATTCAGTATGCGCTGTGACATAAGAACCAGTATTTTCATAATCTGTTCATCCGCTTCCTTCTTTAAACGTTCCACATAATCTACCCTCTTTCGCAGATGGAGATTTGCAATGATACCAATACTGACACCAATACTAAATATCAGCACCTCATTTACAATTGTAGTCAGATTCATTATGCCATGGGATATAAAATGTGAAATTAATACGGCATTCATGGATATGGCGTTATCCCAGCCAAAATGACGGCACATCAAAATAAGCAGCACCAGATACACCAGATAACCGCCCACACTATATCCAAATATCCCATAACTGAACCAGGCAAGTACCAACGCAAATAGAAAGGCATAAAGTCTGCCCAAGGCTGTATAAACAGTCTCCCGCTTTGTAGGTTGTATGGTTAAAATTGCAATTACTCCTGCAGAAAACACAAATTCAAGCTGCAACAAATCTGCCAGCATAATCGCACTGATGGCAGCTGTAATCATTTTAAAGGTACTCAAAAAAAATCCTCCTGCCCGGAAATATACTATTTGTTAGTATAAATCCTAAGCAGAAGAAATATTCTTTTATCCGTATTATCTGGCAACAAGTTTCCTCTTTTTATTCAGCGTATATGCCATGAGTGCAAATAGTCCAAGCTCCAATGCATATGACAGGAGGCCTAACAGATTAAGCATGGTAATCCCCCTGTTAAAGTCCATATACTCCACCGGCACTTCCTGCATGGCACTGGTGACGATATTAATAGCACTTTCTGCAAAGACTACTCCGTTTACAATGTAAATAGGCCATGGACTGACTATCCTTTTACTGCTGAAGAATCTGATATATACAAACACAAAAATAAGATTCCATATCAATAACAATATTTGCTTCCCAAAATAACCGCCCGAAATTCCCATTAAAGTATAAATATTCACCAAGTTCACTACTTCCGCTACCACACCTGTTCCAAAGAAAACAACAGACATAAACAAGGCAAGTTTTGCATTTAACTTGTCATTTACTGCCGCAAAAATCATTATCCCCCACATCAGTGCAAATAGTATAATACTGAATAGATTTCCTGTTGAATTGGTTGTTTCACTAAAAACCTTAAGCGCTTCATTTGCAGAGACAACATCGGCAAATGTATATCGGACTAAATAGAAAGTAATATGCATCATTGCACACATCAGTGTTAATACAATCAAGGCAATCTGCACTTTCTTCCCTACAGGGGAATCCATTATCGCACTTTTTTCCACATATAATTTCATATCATCATCGGACAACAAATCATCCAGGGATACTTCCAAAAACTGGGCCATCTTCTTAGCTGTCATTAAATCAGGATAACGGGAACCACCCTCCCATCTGGATACAGCTTGCCTTGTTACGTATAAATAGTCCGCTAATGTCTGTTGTGTAATCCCTTTTTCTTCCCTTACTCTTTTTAAATTTTCACCAAATTCTGCCATAAGCAACTTCCTTTCCAAATTTGTTTTGCTGCAGCAAGTTCATTGTATCTGCAACCACTCCAAAAGGAAAGCACCACCTCATTTTTTCTGTGTTGACGCTATGTCAACATGCAATTTCCTATAGACAAAAAAATGCCCGGCCTATTTGACCGGGCAGAAGGATTTCTTTAAAACCCATGGAATGATATCAGCTTTCACTGTCTTCAATGGCATCCAGCATACCTTCAATAGAAGCCATGGTATTCGCAATACCGTCCAAATGGCCTTCCACATATTCTGCTCTCACTGCCATTATTTGTCCTGCAACATTTGAAAGCTCTGCAGTCATGGCCATAAATAAACCATCCAAGGCTTCTCTCTTCTCTGCAGTAACTGCGTCATTCTTACGCAGTTCATCAAAACGTGTCTGTACTTCCACGAAACGACCGCTCATTTCATCATATCGCTCTGTAAGTTCAGATAAGGCACCTGAACGCATATTTCTGGTTGCAGTTTCCTCTTCCCTGCGACTGCGTAACACCTCGGTGGAATATCTGTCACCTCCATACATATTGATGGACGGCCAACCATCTTCAAATACAAGATTGTGTCGTTGTGGTCTCAAATCAGCAAACTCATCCGGCTCATCCTGCCATTCTTTGTAAAACTCAGGCTCCAGTGCCGGCTTTAATGCCATGGGCGCATTTCCCGCCACAAAGAAAAACTGCGTATCCACCATCTTATCAGCATCCGTATAAGGTGTATAGAAGGGTATGCTATAAAGCTCCCAGCCCTGATAATGCAGTAACGGTTTGATAAAATTGCGGTTCAATTTGTATGTATTACAATCCTTTTGATTATTAAAATACACAATTTGAAGCTGACAGATTTCATTATTTCTGTCATTCTCTCCGCCATTTAACCAAAACACGAAACGATACTCCGTATCTGCCTCCAGCAGGTGATTGTTGGAACTGATTCTGACATAATGATTATTCCAGTCACCCAGAATCAGGCACTCGGCCAACCCTCCGTCAAAATCACTGATAAAAGTTCTCTCTGCATGCGTATTTTGTCCTAAAGACCATTCCCGTGGATTTAAAAAGATATATTTCATTTGTTTAACCTCCGATATATTGTCGGACGGTCCGATTTCGGCAGACATACGAATGGTACAGTCATCCACGTAAATCGCCCGTCCATTCCTGACCAGTCCCTTTGCCCTCTTGGGGTAAGTGGTACCGATATATGTTCCTGTCTCATCTGTTACTGTTACGTTTTTTGTTATGGGTGTCTCCCCCTTTCACAGATTCTGCGGTGTCATGTTTTTTGTTATGGGTGCCTTCCCCACATCCGCTGTTTTGCTACTTGCGTTCTCATTAAACACATAACGTATTATATCAAATAATTTATATAATAACAAGCAAAAAAGCCGGTTGGCATAATACCAACCGACTAATTTCCGCTTGCACTATTACGTGCCCTTGTACATGCACTCTTCATATTCTTTACATCCTCGACAGTACATTCATAAGGGGAGTATCTCGCTTTTTCATAAATATCGCCGATTTCATCTACTTCCAATATATCCGAACACTCTCTTGCCGTATACAACTCCATTTCTGTACGTCTGCCTTCTGAGGAAATAAACTCCTGTGAAGTCTGTATTTTCTTTTTAAAGCGCCTTCGTATGCGTTCCTCCGGAGACAAATTCTGAAACAAACGAAAGCTTTTTTTTCTGTTACTGCGGATATCCTCACTAATCTCCAGAACATCCTCTGTTTCTTTCTGCTCTTCCTCTGATTCTTTCGGCAATCTGAAAAGTTTTAACAGCATCGGCAATATGCTGATTATTTTATATAATACATATGCAACCGCTAAAATGATTAAAATAAATAAAATAATATTCACAATAGGATTGTCTTGTGTTTGTTGCACGATATTTTCAACGACAGATGTACTACTCTCATCCTCGTCCGTAACAGATTCTTCCATTCTATTTCTTTTAAACATATCCAGCAAAAATTTTACAATTGCTGTGGCTGCGATTCCCAAATAATGTGTCACATATTTCATCAGACGATTCATATCTTCAAAATGAAGAATCAAAAGGAAGAAAATACTCATTACAACCAAGAAAAATACAATTGCTTTTACGTCTTCCAAAAATATACTTTTTACAGGCATATAACCTACTGAATGCCTGTTCACACGCAAATATTCCCAGAATCGATCAACAAACTTGGCAATGAAAAAGAGTACCAGATTTAAAATAAATAAGTATACATAGTTCCTTTGGTAATCATAGTTTTTTAAGAATTCAAAGGAAATCATGGCAATAAAAACCACTGCTACAGGAACTGCAATCGGTACAATGTGCTCCATGTCATCTTTCTTATTCCGTTTTAGAATAGAGCTCACACAATAAAAGATACCAATACCGGAAAAAATCAGTTTATATAGCCAATTAGGCTCCGGCAATAATAAAACTGCCGCAATCATTAAAATATGCGTTCCCCAAAAGATTGGGAACTTATTCAGATAGTTCCGCACCAAGCATAACAGAAAAGGAATAAATCCTATAATAAGCCACATGATTATTCGGGGGGCTTCTGCCTGCTCTTTTATCGCAGAAAATATCATCATCAGATACAGCATCGTATAAAGTGCCCAATGGTTTTGCTGCATCACAACAAACCTGCGAAATAATGTTATTTGTTTATCATTCATAGATTATCCTCAACTGATTCGGTTAATGTTAATAGGCCTGAAACAGCTCTGTAACATTTCCGGAATATCTGCATCAACACTTCTGTCGTAGGGATAGAACCATAAAAAGTCCCCTGACACCAAACGATACTTCTGCAAGAGTGCCACAAAATCATCATATGCATTCTGAGATACAATAAACGTATACTCACCACTATTTTGGCTCAATATCCGGTTGGCGTAATACTTCTCAAAATTCACAACTTCCTTTGACAAATCTATTTGCGCCAGGGCGCGATAAATCTCCTGTAAACCGCTGTCAGCATCCTGCGCCAGCACTTTATCAGTCAAAGTCTCCTTGCAATTTCCATAACAGGAAACTTTCATCCCTTTTTCCGCAAAAAAACGGCTGATACCTGTAGCAATCCGGATACAGACCTCCGCACAGTCAGTCTTTTTATAATAACTTTCATCTTCCAAATTCAAAAAAATACGCACAGACTTAACTGCCGTAAAATCATGGAGATTTACTTTGAAATCACCTGTCTTGGCAGTAGCCTTCCAGTTAATACTTTTCATGTCATCATAGGGCTGATATTCCCTGATTCCACGATATTCAAAAGGATCCTCCAGAAATTGACGCCTAGTTTGCATTTGTCCGTTTACCATCTGCAGACAACGTAAGAATTCCCTACTGTAAAAGGGTCTGGGATAAACATAAATATACTGGTCTTCCTCCTGACTTGCCCTGAAATAGGTATTCATAAACATGTCCGTTGCAATCAGATTCACTGCATTAATATGATAGTAGCCTCTCTTTTCTGCTATAAAAGGAAGCATTCTGGTAATCTTTTTATGTGCGCCTATGCGAAACACATCATTACGATAATATTGGTCTGTCTTTTCCGACATACGTGAATCTTTAAATGCCAGACTGCGGTCCGTTTGAAATTTCACATTAAACATGGGGAGCGGTAGCCATTTATCATTTACAATCACTTCGCTAAGGCATCCTTCATCTCCCTCAAACATGTCCGTAGATTGAAATTTCAGCTCCACCTCCAGCCCTTGGGTCCAGTATTTACGGTACACCATAATCTGTATGATAAACAGTACTAAAGCCAAAATACCAATTACTATAAATTGAATCATGCGCTAAAATCCTCTGTAGGTACAGGTGTATTCGCTACAATTCTGCGAACATGTTCCCCGGTATTACCACTGCCGTAGCCCAGAACAATTCTATGAGCCAAAACAGCCTCTGCAACAGCCTTCACGTCATCGGGCACCACATATGCTCTGCCACTCAGGTAAGCATATGCCTTAGCACATTTTAGAAGTGCCAGACTTCCTCTGGGACTTACCCCCATCACAACCGAATCGCCCAGTCTGGTTTTGGCAACCACATCCACTATATATTCCTGAATACACTTATGCACATAAATCTTAGCGGCTTCCGTCTTGGCTTCTTTTAATTCCGCTAAAGTTATCACACCAGACAGTGCCTCCAAAGGGTCACTGTCCATATAGCGTGCCAAAATATCCAGCTCTTCTTCTCTTTCCAATGGTCCCATGGACAATTTCATCATAAAACGGTCCAACTGTGCTTCAGGTAACGGAAAAGTTCCTGCGGTCTCTACCGGATTCTGGGTAGCAATAACAAAGAAAGCTTCCCCGATATCATAGGATTCCCCATCGATAGTGGTCTGCCTTTCCTCCATACATTCCAACAAGCCGGCCTGGGTACGAGGCGTAGCCCTGTTGATTTCATCAGCCAATAATATATTGGTAAAAATGGGCCCTTTACGTAAAATGAATTCGTTGGTCTGTCTGTTAAAAATGTTCAGACCGGTTATGTCACTGGGTAACAAATCCGGTGTGAACTGAATTCTGGCAAACTCTGCGTCCATAGATTTGGCCAGCGACTTTGCCAGCTTCGTCTTACCTGTGCCCGGCATATCCTCCAGCAGCACATGCCCCTCCGCTAAAAGGCACGTCAATGTCAGTTTGACAACCTTTTCCTTTCCCACAATGACTTTACCAATATTTGATAAAATCCTGTCAGCAAATACTTTTCCCTTCTGTTCCATAGATCTTCACTCCTCCAATATTTTAAACCGGATTGTACTCTACTCCTCCGATTTATTTTCTCTCAACTACCAAAAATATAACCACGTATCACAGTTGTAACCACAAAAAGTACTGTAAGGGTAATAATTGTCATACACCAATACTGTCCTTTAGAATACTTAAAACGCTTCCATGCACCATATAACTGGATAATGACATATCCGTAAAAGAAATAAAACACTACTGTGGCCACAGCCAGTACACTATATGTAAATGTAAATAATACCATGAAAACTACCATGACATTTATCCATATTTTCATCAAATCCATTTTGGGATGCTTTTCATCCCATTCCCGGGTCTCATTGATAATTCTGTCAATGATGTGGGACATACTTTTAAAGCTGAACATCAGTCCCACTTCAATCTTCTCATCCCGCCTTAATTCTTCATCAAATTCATCTCCCCAATTTGACATATTCTTTCTGTTTCCCTCCAAAATAATACACTTTATTAAAAACCGCCCTCCCGTAATCGGAAGAGCGGTCTATTACTTATTCCTCTACTGTTGTATCCACATTCTCATCCAATGTTACATCGTCAACATTCTTATCAGTCACTACACCGGAAATGTCATCTTTCTTTGCACAGAAAGCACACAGACGGGTACGTCCGTCAGCAATGGCCTGTTCTACAGTACCGTAGGTCAGGGTATCGCTCTGATTCAGTGCCTGACAATCCTCATGGGTATGATATACCTTACCGAAAGGACTCCAGTATACATCGTCAGAAATAGCTGCCATAGCTGCCTGCTGCTGTTCCTCGGAAACAGGATTCCATTCATAGCTTGCAAGACCACCGATTAATAATGCAATAATTGCCACTACAGTTGCAATTGCCTTGGTCTTTTTATCAGCATTCTTATTGGTCAAAGCCAGAATTACAAAAGGAATGAAAGCTATCGCACATACGATAAGTCCCATATTATTCCATAACCAGAACAAAAACTTATTCTTTTCACTTGCGGGCTTAATATGATTCGCCTTTTTCCACAGCTGGGAACCGATAATCACACATACTAAATCCAGTACCAGTGCAATGACAATCTGCACTGTAGTTGACATAAATGTCCAGTTAATGGTTCCGTTTAAGATGAAAAGTGCTACCACCTCAAGTGCCAGCGCAACCACCCAAAGCACTACTGCTCCCACACGTAATCCGGTGGCATTTCCCACAGGTGCTGCCTCTTTACGTGCTCCGGTCTTTTTACGGGATCCTGCTTCCACCTGTTCACCGGTATCAGCCGCTACAATTTTTTTCTTTTTCTTAGGTTCTGCCATTGTTCATTCTCCTTTTCTTATCTCGAAGTAAAATCTTGCTGTAAATCTTATACATTTCTAATTATACTATATTTTGTATAATAGGCAAGTCTCAACACAAAAAAACGTCAATTTTCTTGACTTCTCCATTCTATTGTTTCATAATAAAACCATCAAATTTACGAACAGGAGAAAAATTATGGATTTACAAAAGCTCGCAGGTACTTTATTAAGTTCCGATAGTATTGACGGATTAAGCAACCTTACCGGTGCATCCGGCAGCGATATTTCCAGTGTTTTGACACAGGCACTTCCTACCTTACTTAATGGTGCTAATGACCAGGCCAAGGATAAGAACACAGCTGAAGGCTTTGTTTCTGCACTTTCCCAGCACGCAAAGGTAGATACCAGTGATTTATCTAAGTTTCTTGGAAATGTTGATATGGAAGACGGTTCCAAGATTATTGGCCACCTTTTAGGTTCCAATCAGGACAGCACCATTGAAAAAATCGCCAAAAAAGCAGGTGTTTCCAAGAAAGATACCAGTTCCATCATATCTGCCATTGCTCCTCTGCTGATGAGCCTTTTAGGCCAGCAGGCTGATGCCGATGACAACAAAGATTCCGGCATTGATAATTTGCTGGGCTCTTTACTGGACAACGTGGATGTGGGCGACTTATTAACCGGTCTGTTAACCGATAACAGCTCTTCCACCTCCAATAAAAAGAAAAAGAAGAAAACGGCAAACAGTGGCACCGGCAATTTGGTATCCGGCTTACTGAACAGCTTACTGAAAAAATAAAACCAAAGGGTAATCCTGCAAAGTCAAATAAGACTTAGTGGATTACCCTTTATATTTTTAGTCACATTACTTAACCATTGTTGCGGGTTCTGGCAGTAATAATCCATGGAGCCGGCTCCTGTTTGAAGGTATTATTACTTCCCAGCTTGGCTATGGATACCTGTATGGTATCTATGTCTGCAAAGCCAAAATCCTGTAAAGTACCTGTAATACCTGCCGCAACCTTGAAATCTAAAGTATAGATAACCACATTGATATTGGGGTTGAGACCTACCAGATAGGAAAGCTCTTGTTCGGTGCTGGCAGATGCAACCAAAAATACCAATGAGGGCACGGGACAGTCCTTCATGGTTTCTGCATCAATATGATCGATAATCCTGATATTATGTAAATCAAAATGTGCTACATTATCTTCTAACGTAGCGCGGTCCCTATGACTGTATTCCACAGCAAGTACAGAACCTTCAGGTGCCATCAGCGCAGCCTCGATGGCAATACTCTCACCACCGATTACACAGATATCATCCTGTGGATCCACCATCATTTTATTCAGTATAATCGCACGTATTTCACTACCCACATACTGAATGGAACCCCTTTGGAACTTCTCATTACTAAGTCCGATTTTGGCGGTATTTCTGGCATTGGGATTAATAATCAGCATACCTGCAGACGCATTAATACCTCTGTCTATCATATCCTTCACCTTTTGATGGAGAATTTCACCGGAAGGGTCAGATCCTTCGTTATACCACACATCACATTCGCCCAATCCTGCATTCCACAGACGATAGAAAATATCATCAATTCCGGCATTGGTAAATACCATTGTTGTTTTGTGCGCTTCCACGGTAGGGATGATATTTTTGTTCTTTTTGGTAATATCAATAATTTTTACATGCTCTAAATCCAGAGTAGTGTTTTTGGCATAATACTGAAGCCAGGATAAAATTACTTCATTGGTAAAAATCTGCTGTTCCATAGGTAGTCCCCCTTGATGTCTGAATTTTGCAGATGTCTGCAATAAATATACACCTATTATACCACTTTTTTCTTTAATTTGCACAAAAATTTATAGTTTTTAAACAAATTTGTTCAAAAGTTATAATCCTAAATCTTCCAATTCCGTTTCTGTCTCCAGCATTCTCTCTAACAGTGTTTCCTGCCTGTGCTCCTCTTCCTGCAGCTGCGTCTGCAGTTCCATCAGTTTCTGATAATCCGATGCCAAAGCAGGTTCCATAAGCTGTAACTGTAGGGAAGCTGCATTTTCTTCGCTTTCTGCCAGCTGACTTTCATATTTTTCAAGTTGCTTCAACAGGCGGGATTTGATTTTACCGGGATTATAGTATGTCTTTTTATCAAACACATCCTGTAAGGTAGGTTCCTTCGACGAATTGCTTGCAACCACATCTTTTCCCTGTACATAATTATCTCTTCCCTGCACGTTCTTATTTGTACTATCCGTCTTCTGCTTTTCCTGCAGGTATTCCTCATAGCTGCCGTCATACTGCTTCACCGTTTCTGCCGTAAATTCCAAAATACCGGTAGCCACCTGGTTGATAAAATAACGGTCATGGGAAACAAACAAAACAGTGCCCTGAAAATTTTGCAGCATCTGTTCCAAAGCCTGCTTTCCCATAATATCCATGTGATTGGTAGGCTCATCCAGAATCAACAGATTAGGCTTAGTCTGAAACATTTTACACAGCGCAAGCCTTACTTTCTCTCCACCGGAAAGCTGCCCCATCTGCTTCATGACCTCCTCTTGTGAAAAGAGGAAGCTTCCTAATGCACTTCTTACTTCTTCACGCTTAAGCTCCGGATATGCCTCCCAAAAGTTATCCAAAACCGTCTGCTGCGGGTCTGCATCATCTACAACTGCCTTTTGCTGGTCGAAATATCCCCATTCCACGTTATGTCCAAAGGCGAAATTGCCTCCCAGTGCCGGAACGATTCCCACCAATGTTTTTAAAAGCGTGGATTTGCCTTTACCGTTTTCTCCCAGAATCGCAAGCCTGTTTCCCTTACGCAAAGTGAAAGAAACCTGACTAAGCTCCTTATCATATCCGATTTTCAGATTTTTAACGTTCATAACCTCTGTATAACTCTCTATCCGGGGCGTGAACATGGCATGAAAGGTTTTGGTATCAAAACGGCGCGGCTTTTCAATTTTAACCATATGTTCTATGGCCATTCTCTTAGACCTGGTGGCCGCCACTTTGGTGGGCGTATTTTTCCACATCTCAATCCATTCAGTCAAACGCCGGATTTCCTTCTGCTGCATTTCATAATCCTTTTCCTGCTTGATTAAATCCTCTTCCTTGCGCTTCATAAATGCAGAATAATTTCCCGGATATCGCTTAATCCGATGATATTCAATTTCATAAGTCACATCAATAATCTTGTCCAAAAACATTCGGTCATGGGACACGATGATAACCGCCCTGTCATAATTTTTCAAATAATTCTCCAACCACTCAATTGTGGGCAAATCCAAATGGTTGGTAGGCTCATCCAGCAACATGATATCCGGTCTGCTCAGCAGCAGTTTGATGAATGCCACCTTGGTCTGCTGTCCACCTGAGAAAGTTCCTATAGGGCGTTTCAAATCCTCAAGTCTAAAGCCAAACTGCTGAAACATCATCTCCATGTCACGCTTCCACGTATACCCCCGCAGAGCCTCCATCCTTTTTTGCAGATTATCATATTCGTACAACAATTCCTGTTGTTCATTCCCCTGTTGCAGCTCCTGCTCTATCTCTGCCATCCGCGCTTCACAGGCAAACACAGCCGCAAAAGCCTTTTTGATTTCCTCTTCTATGGTAATCTCTCCATCCGGAAAACTGATTTGCCTAAGGAAACCGATTTCCTGCTTACCTGCCATGATAATGCCGCATTCTTCATCGCTATCCGGATTATTCATCCGGATATCCCCTGCAATCAGCTTAAGCAAAGTTGTCTTGCCACAACCATTCCTTCCTACAATTGCAATCTTCTCTCTATCGTGAACCTCGAAATTCACATCCTCCAATATAGTATCTGCCGCGTACTGTACTAACGCATGCTTTATTTGATATCTCATAATAATATCCATGCCCTTTCCGTAGTCTGCGAACTTTGGGCCGTAGGCACAAATTCGCGTGTGAAAAATTCATTTTTCACACTAAACTCCTAAAAACATACTATCCCTTTTCATTCTACATTAAGAGATTTCAAAATACTACCTCAAGAATGTTTTTAATAATTTGTGTGCCTTAAATTATTCTTTCACACCGGGTTCCAATATAGAGAAACCGGCTGTATCACAGTCTATCTCACACAGTGCTCCCACCGGCAAAACTGTCATAGGCGTATGATGCACAAAATCCACGTTTTCCAAGATAACCATATCCTCACGATGGACTTCCTGATTGATCACCTTAAGCAGCACTGCTCTGCTTTCCTCATCCAATTTACCGGTAATAATACCCGCTGCTTTATCAAATACTCCGGCAGCAGCAAATGCCCGAAGGCCGTGTAAACTTGCCAAATGACTTCCGTAGGCCGGTCCGTGTTCCATTGCAATAAAAGTATCTTCAAAGAAATCCGCATCCGGGAAATACTTTGTACCCATTATCTGCTGAAGAGGACCGCCGCATACAGGAACAAGGCGCCCCTGCTTTTTCCCCTTTCCCTGCAGGATATAATAACCATCATTCTTTTTCCACTTAATCTTCTTTGGTTTAATATCTCTCCATTCAATAGGCGTAAATGTTGTACTGCATTTTACCTCACCAATCACTTCCGTTTCAAATAATGTCCTTCGTATGGCATCAGCCGTATAATCATCCAATGCTCCCGGCTGTGCAATAGGTGTGAGCACATTGGGACCATAGTAAGCTCTTACTCCCGCATAGGCAAAAACCGCCATCCATGTTGCAATGTCCGAGTATCCCATAAGTACCTTGGGATGATCATGGATTACCTGCGGATCTATGTAGGGAAGTACCCGGTAGGAATCATCCCCACCCATATTACAAATAATTGCTTTCACCTCTTCGCTACGAAGGGCCCACATCAAATCCTCGGCCCTCTTTTCCGGATGGTGATACAAATATTCACTACCGGCAAGCGCATGGGGTGTTTCGATTACATGCACTCCATAGATCTCCTGAAATCTCTTTTTACCGGTTTCATAACGACTGCGCATATCAGCATCTCCTGCCCGGCCACCGGACAAGGAAATAAACGCAACTGTGTCACCCGGCTGAATTTTTCTTGGTACGATTAATTCCTTCATAAACTACCTCCCATTATTTTTCCCATACTCTTTGATCAAAAGAAGACGAACAGCCTCTGTCAGATGGTCAAAGGTGGCTGCATCAAATGGTAAAACACGGCCCCACATCTGCACGCCTCGATAAGCATACAAAAAGACATCCATCACTATATCCGGAGCAATATCATTGAACTCTCCCGTCTGTACCCCGTATGCTACCAGCTTGTGCCAATACTCCTTATCAGCTGTATTTCTGCTGTCAAGGAGACATTCCTCTGCAGTAGTTGCATATTCAAATAGTGCAAAAGCAAGGGAATCTCTGCATCTGTCCATATCATCACGATATAGCTTTAATAAATTCTCCAGAGCCTGTACCGCACTGATACCTGCTTCTATATCCTGCTCCACTTTCTTCTCTTTTTTCAGAAGCGCAAACAATATTTCCGCCTTGTTACTAAAATGTCTGTACAAACCACCTTTACTTAAACCTGTGGCATTACATATATCCTGCATGGATACGTCCTTATAGCCTCTTTCAGCAAAAAGCTCTGCAGTAACACGGCAGATTTCCTTTTTCGTTCTTTCTCCTTTTGATTCCATCTTAATTTTCCTTCTCTTTTTGTTTGCGACTACTCCGTCGCTTTTTTTAAATTATAATACCGCTATCGCAGGTTGTCAACATCCTGTTATAGATGCCAATAACCACTTATATTCAAAAA
>JAZODQ010000093.1:0-27704 GCA_045597105.1 Acetatifactor sp. | reverse complement strand
CAAAAAAACATACCGGCTCTTCCCACATGCGTTCACCGCCCCATACAGGTGCCATCCATTTTTCAGTTCTCAGACTTTGCATCGTACGCATATTTTTCACACCTTTCTGATCATTCCCTTTTCATGTGCAGGCATTCAGCTACCTCGACACCTAATCTATTTTAGTATACAACAATGCCCGTACAAATCAAATGCAATATCTTGTTTTTTTCATGTAGTATCTTTCTCACTACGCATTTTACGGAAATCCCATTTCTGACACAAATAACTTTTTATTTCTGGAATGACACGCTTGTCATCAACCACATGTTGTGGTATAATCAAAGAGGTGTGTACGAGATATGCCGACATTCAATTTGACACAGTTGCTTTTTTGCTTCTTTTTCGTGCACAAATGGTATTCCCGATAACGTTTTTTATCGCAAATGAGGAACAAAACGAATGAACAAAGCTGACGCTTTTAGAAATGCATATGGATTAACAGGTTCGCTTACAAAAAAAGGCTATATGAGATGGTGGCACTCCTTTCGTGGCACCAGTCTTGTGACCGGTCAGGTGCGAACCTTTTTTATTGAATATCTGATTATGAATCCGGGGCTTGGCTCTGACCAGCCCATATGGGGTCTGCACCCTTATTATCGCAAACAGGGCCGTAAGCCTTCTTACTTTTTGGTAAAGGCGGGTGTCCTCCCTTCCGAAAATGGTAATGACGGCAAGCAGCTCCATCGCTTCTTTGCCATCAATGAATTGGCCCACACGACCAAACCTTTCGTACTGCAGGCTGAGGATTGTTTTTACAGCGAAAATAAAATAACAGGCGATATAAATATATGTAACCAGGAAGCCTCACAGCGTTTTCTGCAAACCGATGCAGGCAGTATGGAGTGGAATCTGGAGGTTTTAAAAACCATTTCCTGCCATACCGGTTTCATCGCAAGTCCCCTTTTTACTTCCTTAAACGCCTTGGAAAGCTTTTGGCATGGGGAGGGTATCCAATGCTATTACCGGGGTAAAGTCACTTTGGACGACGAGGAATATCAGGTAACCACAGATGACTGCTTCGGCTATGCAGACAAGCACTGGGGACGCACCTATAACTACCCCTGGCTGCAATTTGCCGCAAGCCACCTCACCAGTTCAAAAACAGGCAAAATCCTGAAACATTCCGCACTGGCCATCGACGGCTGCTGCTCCAGATTTTTATTCTTCCCCTTACGTAAGCGTATTAATTTACAGCTGACCTATACCGGAGAGGATTACGACTTTACCTTTGCCAATCTGTTAAAGCTTCCCCGTATCAAGTGGGACTGTAAGGAAAAGCGAAGTCATCTGGTGTGGCATATTAAAGCCAAAAACAGAGATATGATGCTGAAACTATCCATCAGTTCCAAGCAAAAAACCATGATGCCTATGAACTATGAGACTACAGATGGTCACAGGTATAAAACACCTATTCTCTGTGGCTCCTTCGGTCAGGGCTGGGTGGAACTATATCGTCTCACTCCCGACGGGCCGGAACTTATCGACAAGCTGACCATACAGAATGCGTTATGCGAATATCAGAATGTGCGGTAATATATCTGAACGTTTCCGCAGGATTGAACATTAAACGAATCAAAAAAGACAGCAGTATACCTTTTCATCAAGGTTCCTGCTGTCTTTTTTTACAAAGAGATTAGAATGTCAACGAGAAATTGCACTCGGCCGCATCCTCTTTTTACATTTCCGTAAACATGGGAGAGGAAAGATATCGGTCTCCCGAGTCGGGCAGTAATGCCACAATGGTTTTTCCTTTATTTTCCGGACGACGCGCCAATACTGCTGCCGCATGTAATGCCGCGCCGGAAGTAATGCCTGTCAGAACCCCCTCTTTACGGGCCATTATTCTGCCTGCCGCAAAAGCTTCTTCCGTAGTCACTGCGACAACCTCATCAATGACTGACATATCCAGTATGGAGGGTACAAAGTTGGCTCCGATGCCCTGCAGTGCATGAGGACCTGCCTGCCCACCGGAAAGCAGGGGCGAATCCGCAGGCTCCACTGCTACGATTTGAACAGCCGGATTCTGTGCCTTTAAATATCTGCCCACACCGGTCACTGTGCCGCCTGTGCCGGCACCTGCCACAAAAATATCCACTTCACCATCCGTATCCTGCCAGATTTCAGGACCGGTGGTCAGCTCATGTGCTTTTACATTGGAAGGGTTGTCAAATTGTCCCAGAATCATGGAACCGGGAATACTTGTATGAAGCTCCTCAGCCTTCTCGATAGCGCCCTTCATACCCTTCGCGCCTTCTGTCAACACCAATTGTGCACCATAGGCTCCCAGCATATTTCTGCGCTCCACACTCATGGTATCCGGCAAGGTCAGAATCACCTTATAGCCACGGGCTGCCGCCACAGAAGCCAAACCGATTCCCGTATTACCGGAGGTAGGCTCAATAATGGTGGCACCGGGTGCCAGAATCCCCTGCTCCTCCGCATCCAGAAGCATCTGAAAGGCAATCCTGTCCTTGGCACTGCCTGCCGGGTTAAAAAGCTCCATTTTACCCAGAATCACGGCATCCGTGATATTCTCCTCTGCCATATATTGATTCATTTTCAAAAGCGGTGTCCCACCGATTAATTCCGTGGCGCTGTTATATATTCTTGCCATGTAAACCTCCCAAATTATAATCCTAAAATATAAAAAACTTCCTCTGTCTCAAAATTCTCCTGTACCCATACATCTGCTTCCCGAATGGCTGTCTGTACTTCTCCGCCCAGATCCTCAGCCCTTTCGCAAATCTCTGTCCAGGCCTCTTTGGTCACTTCTGTATTCCCATAGGTATCATATTCCGAAATCACTTTTCTGAACAATTTGCCCAGTTTTAATTCCCAACATATATCATCATGTAAAAGCAGTGAATCATTCCTCCAAAAGGTTCTGCCATCCCACTTTCCCTTCTGAAATTCATGATAACAGGTTCCTTTCCGCTCTGTTTCCGTACAAAAATATTTCATATCCGGCCTCCGTTCCCTCTCCGACTTATTGTCGCAAAATCCGTTCTGTTCACTTCCTCCATTTTATGATAAAATATATATAATTTCAATACAGTAACGTATTAAAACGCACAAATTGACAATATAAATCGACATAAATCAACATAAGAAATGAGGGAAGTACTATGTACGAATGTCCGAACTGTACCGCCAATCTGCGGTACGATATTGAACGAAGGAAATTATTCTGCGACGCCTGCGAAAGCACCGTGGATCCCTATTCCTTTCACAAGGAACAGGATGCATTAGAGAGTACGGAATATGAAGTAACCGTCTTTACATGCCCCCAGTGCGGCGGTGAAATCATCAGCGAGGACACCACTGCAGCTACTTTTTGCAGTTACTGCGGTGCATCCACTATTTTAAGCAGCAGGGTCAGTAAGGAACGAAAACCTAAGTACATCATTCCTTTCAGCCAGACCAAAGAGCATTGTAAAAATGCTTATAAAAACTTATTACGAAAGGCCATATTTACACCGAAAGAATTAAAAGACCCTGAAAACATCGAAAAATTCCGTGGCATTTATATGCCATACTGGGTTTATTCTTATAGTAAAAAGGGGCCTGTCACATTAAAAGGCAAGAAATCCCATCGTTCCGGTGATTATATTATTACCAAATACTATGACGTAGATGCCCATATGGATACCGACTGTTCCGGCATTGCATACGATGCATCCAGCACTTTTTCAGATACCTTAAGCAGTGCCATTGCACCCTTTAATGTAGAATCGGGCACCCCCTTTAATCCTTCCTTTTTAAGTGGATTTTATGCAGATACCAATGATGTAACGGATTGGCTATATGAAAATGACGCCGAAGCACTCTTCCGTCAATCCGGTTGTATTAATACGCTACAGCATAAGGAGGTCAAAAAGTATGGGGTTCAAAATATGCTTCCATCCCTTAGAAATGCCATGACACCCACGGATCAAAGTTCTGCTTTAGCACTGTTTCCTGTGTGGTTTCTGTCCTACCGCAAAAATGACCGTGTAGTATACGCAGTTGTGAATGGTCAGACCGGAAAGGTTGCGGCGGATTTACCTGTGGATATACGGAAATATTTACTGATTACAGCATTGATTGCATTACCCCTGTTTTTGCTTTTCAATTTGTTTTTTACCTTTATCCCCAGAACTATGCTGATAATTGCGGCTGTGCTGGCACTTTTATGTACACTCCTCGTAAACCTGCAACATACCCGTATGCTTATCCGTGAAAATAGTGAAGATGATAAAGGCATGCAATACCGCAAAAGCACTGCCTGGGAAGTCAGTGACCAAATGCTGCCTCCTGAATACCAGCCGGAACCGGAACCGGACATCACCAAAAACGGTTCATCTGCTTCCAAAAGAAAAGTCCTAATCATGGTAGCAATCTTTTTCGGTTATGTTTTTTTAATTATGATCTTCCCCACCTTGGGAGCCATGGTCTTTCCGATTATTTGGGTATCCCTTTTGGTCTATTCCATCAGGAGCAAAATGACTAAAGATACTGATGCCCCTATAAAAATAAAAATGAACAGTTCTCAAAATACATCTGTGAAAAAAGGGTTTTTCAAAAACCTGAGCGAGAAAAAACAGACCCTGGCCAAACCGCTTATTGCATTTGTTCTGGCCGTTTTGATTATTATACTAAATCCTGTAGAAGATCTTATCTACTATATCGGTGCAATTGTATGCTTACTGGGTATATGCTGGAGTATCTCAGACATCCTGAAGTTACATAATCTGTTGACTACCCGCAAGCTTCCCCAACTTGGCAAAAGAGGAGGTGACGAAAATGCGTAAAGCGTTTAGAATCGCAATAACACATGTTATTTTTGTCTGTTTCCTATCCCTACTACCGCAGACAGCGTGTTTTGCGCAGTCAGAATACACCAATCCCTCCACAGGATATCGTTGCATCCTTGAGGATACAGCCGACTTGCTGACCCAGTCAGAAGAGAATATACTGGCTGAAACCATGCAGGATATCACCGCATACGGAAATGTGGCATTCAAATCCCTGGACTCCAATCCCTATGGAAATACAGCCACCTATGCGGAACATTATTACCGTTCCCAGTTTTCCACAGAAAGTGGTACTGTTTTTGTCATTGATATGGATGAACGCATGATTTATATTTTCAGCGATGGTGCTATCTATAAAACCATTACAAAGAGCTATGCCAATACCATTACGGATAATGTGTACCGTTATGCCTCTGCAGCGGACTATTATATCTGCGCCCACGAAGCCTTTGTCCAGATAGGACGTCTGCTGGAAGGCGGTCGCATCATGCAGCCCATGAAATATATTTGTAATGCATTGCTTTCCCTTATTATCGCTGCTCTGCTTTGCTTTACCTGGATTCACTTCTTATCCGGCACAAAAAAGCCTTTGGATGATGAATTGATTCGCAAACTCCAGCAGCGTTATGTACTTACAAATGTATCCGGCAAATGCGTAAAAGAAACCCGTACTTACAGTCCCCAGAGCTCCGGTAGCGGTGGCGGCGGAAGTTCAGGCGGTGGCGGTGGCCACAGTTTCTAGGGCTGATGGTCGCCCATACTGACATCAAAAAACATTAAAAGGAATATAAAGTAAAATGGATACTACTATGAACAATACCTATTGGGTTCCTACTATATACGATCAAATCAAACCGCTCCATACGCCCCTTATGGTGGAGGTGCCCGGTTCCAAAAGCATTACTAACAGAGCATTACTGCTGGCCACTCTGGCAGACGGCATTTCTACTCTGCGCGGCGTACTTTTCAGTGATGACTCCCGCCACTTTTTAAAGTGTATACAGGAGCTTGGCTTTGAGACCACTGTGGACGAAACCGGCAAAGTGATACAGGTCACCGGTTACGGCGGCAAGGTACCTAAGCCCGAAGCCTCTTTATACGTGGGCAGCGCGGGCACAGCAGCACGCTTTCTCACCGCCTATCTGGGGCTGTCACAAGGCACCTATCATATGGATGCCTCTGCCCAAATGCGTAAGCGCCCCATGGCGCCTCTGCTGGATTCTTTGAAAACCCTTGGCTGTAATATAACTTATCCTGCTTTGGGAGAAAATAGCGACGAAACAAAGGAAGGGTACTTCCCTTTTACTTTGGAGGGACATGGCTTCGGTAATGATAGTATTTCCGTAAACATCGACCATAGCAGCCAGTTTTTGAGTGCGTTAATGATTGCTTCTGCTCTGGCAGAAAAAGATTTTGAGATTCAAATCGAAGGAAGCCATGGAATGGCTTATATAGAAATGACCCGCAAAATGATGGAGCAGTTCGGTGTGAAGACCCTTCCTACAGACCGTGGAAGCTTTGTAACTACAACAGGGCAAAGCTACGATGCTTTGGACTATCAGGTAGAACCGGATGTATCCGCAGCCTGCTACTTCTATGCCATGAGCCCCTTACTGGGCATTCCTGTAATCGTACGCCATGTGCACTTTGATTCCCTGCAGGGGGATGTGGAATTTTTGCGAATTCTAGAAAAAATGGGTTGTACTGTCACAGACGAGCCGGAGGGCGTACAAGTACTGCCGCCCCGGGATGGTCACATCCATGGAATAGAGGCTGATATGCATGCCTGTTCTGACCAGGCTATCACGCTGGCCGCCATAGCACCTTTTGCAGACGCTCCTACCACCATTACCGGCATCGGCCATATTCGTTTCCAGGAAAGTGACCGCATCAGTGCCATTGTAACAGAGCTTTCCAAAATGGGTATCCGCTGTGAAGAAACTGCAGACAGTATTACCATTTATCCCGGTAAGCCACAAGCCTCCGTGGTGGAAACCTATGATGATCACCGCATGGCCATGGGCTTTAGCCTGATTGGTCTGCGCAGCGAGGGCATCGTGATAAACGACCCGCTGTGTTGCAGAAAGACTTTTGAAAATTATTTTGAGGTACTTAAAGAAGTAATTGCAAAATTAACAACTTAAATTTTAACGAACAAATAAAATAACTCCTGTCTTTTAATAGACAGGAGTTTTTATGTTGTGGAAAAATATTTTTTTACTTAATAACAATTATCAAAATAGAGATAACAACAGAAAAGGCCAAATTGACTCCCACAAGTATTCTGCGATACTTTGTCTGGTATGCGTCCATATCCTTTATCTTTTCCCTCCGGGCATCTGTCATCCGCCAATCTGCCGGAAAAAAGGCACACACCCAAAATATCACATATAGGAGAATACCCGTAAATGCCAATACGACCAAAACGCCGGTATCGCTTACTCCAAGCAGGCATCTTATCACAATGGAAATCACAAGTAGGCCAAACGCCAAACCTTCCAGCACTTTCTCTGTCCCGGTCATCTTACCTTCCATAGACCTCTCACCTCGTTCTTTTAATCACAACTGTTATTTTTCTTTGTGATACAGCTTCCATGCACCATAAGCATATACTAACGCCATTATCCAGCAAAGAGTCTCCACCAGCCAGATCTTTCCGGTAAGACCATTTACAACCACTACCACGAAATCCAAGAGGAAGTGTAAGAAAATTGCCAACGGGAAGAATCCTATATTCTTCTTGGCTCCGAACCATACAAATACAGACAGGGATATCTGTGCGATTACAGCTGCACCACGCTCCACGATACTTACAAGATACATATACCAAGGAGTCTCAACAAGAGTCAGCAACTGACTCTCTATCTGAGTCGCAACATCACCTGTGGCACCTACGAACAGCATATCTGTCATGCCACCATTCATCAGCATTGCAACGGTCAGATTACTAAACATACCCAGTATTAATATGTATGCCACCTCAAATCCACCGTGACCTGCACCATACATCAGTGCAGTCTTGTCATCATTTATCCGCTTTCTCAACACAGTTTTAAATGCCACAAAACGTCCTGTTTCCTCAAATACACCTGCAGCCAGTGCACCGTACAAGCCGTACAAGAAGATATTACCGGTGATAGCAGGACCCAAAGTGGGATGATAGAGTACAATCATATGTAGTATCTGCTCCAAAATAAGTGCAAATACCAGCATTACTCCCGCACCCACAAAGAATGCAACAGGAGAGCATTTATATTTCCTCCAAAAAACAACAAGCAAAGCCACCGGTATCACTAAACCGGCAAGCATGCATATTACCATCATAACAATTGAAGCTGTAGGAACTGTATAACTCATTTTTACTTTATGACTGCTCTACATTTTATGCAGCCATATCCTCCTTTCTATTTTTCTTAACATAAAGCACATAGGAATAAACTGCCGGTACCAAAGTAATTACCAGTACCACTATCATTGCCGGGAGCACCAACTGCAAGGGTACAGCTATGATTACTAAAATACCGCTCACTACCATCAGCCAGCCTGCCAAACGATGGGTCTTATTCCAATTCTCTTCATCATCCAGCGTCCAGGGCAACTTATATCCTATAGTATAATTCTGTTTACATTTAGGCAGGTAATTTCCCATCGCGATAAGCAGCACGCCTACAAACAACGTGAGAATAGCTGTTACATCCAATTTATGACCTAACCCTACAACAATGGTAATAATCTGTATCATCAGGGATAAAACAGGCAACATCCATATCACAAGGGACTGCAACTTACCTGAATAATTCTCCCTCTTAGGGTCAGCCAAAATTGCAAACTGACAAATGATATTTACAACTACCAGTATGAACGGTAGCCCAAACAGTGCAAAATTCTTGGAACTGTACCCATCAATTTCCCCCTGCACATTCCAATGTGTGGGCAATTGTTCCGGCAACCTGGTGTACATAATCACCCCCAGGAGCATGGGCAGCATACACGCCAGTGTACTGACTACCATCCGTTTTTTATCAACTTTCTTCATTCTCTGTTTCCTTCACCTTCCCGGATATCCCCTTATCACTGAATTGGGATATCCATAGCATTACTTCCTCAAACACGGATATATTCACTTCGTAATAAATAAAGTTCTTTTGCTTTGTTTCATATAATAAATCCGCTTTCTTTAGCTGTGACAAATGATAGGAAACCGTAGCATTCGTCAATGCAAATCTGGCAGCGATATCACCCGCTGTCATCTTGCCATCCTTCAGCATCACCAGGATGTCCCGCCTAACCGGATCCGACAACGCTTTAAATGTTTCTGCAAACCCCAATTCATCACTCCTTTTTATGGTATTTAGAAAATTTTCTAAATAGATTTTATCACATACCGCACATAAAAGCAAGCAGCTATTTAGATTTTTTTCTAAATAGCTGCTCTCTACTATCACCACTTCGTTGTATCCAATATCATATCCGCCTGTTCCGCAATAGAATATGCTGCAAAATATGCCTGTTCCAAAGGAATCCACCTATCCCGAAATGCCTGTGGATTAGGATTTCGCTTTTCAATCCGCGCCATCTGTACCTTTGAATCCACTGTCAGAAACACGCTCAAATCATAATACTTTCCCAAATAAGGATGTAGCGAATACGCCCCCTCCACAACAATCAACTGCTTATTCTCTATCCGTACAAGTTCACCATAACCGCCTTTTGAGCAATCATAACGCCTGTAATTAAATTCTTTTTGCTCACCTATGTAATCGATTATTTCTGCCTTCAATCTTTCGTAGTGGACATTGCCTCCCGGCTCCCCATATCGCTCCTCAGTACGCAGTTCCGTCGGCAGAAAGAAATCATCACAGTGCACCACTGCCCCATCCAACTCTTTTGCCAGATACTCCGCCAGGGTAGATTTCAGCGCAGCACTTGTACCATCAATAGCTAGCACCACTCGCGGCTTCGTTTCCAATTCCCTATTCAACAAACGTAACAGTTCCTGAATATGTCCTGTGATTTCTTCCATATCTGCCATCTCACTTCCTAATACTATTCTGCGCTCTTTTCCGGAAATAATTTCAAAATCCCTTCCAAAACACCACTTCCAACACCTGCAACAGGCCAGACAATCCAGGTAATATGCCATGCAGAGGTCAAAAAGCTGACACCTAAATAAATTGCGGTCATCAAGCACCAATAAATGCTCATAATTGTAGCATTACGCTTTTTCATACTCTTATTTTTAAGGGTATACTCCCCTTCCTGCAAAAGCTGTTCATAAATACCATGCTGGGAATTCACCAATACAAAAAGGAACACCGCAATGGCAATCATCAGCAACAAAACATCTGTTGCAACCACATAAACAAAATCCTCATCTCCCGCTGAAACACTTCCTTCCAACGTTAGTGCCGTAAACAGAGGGATTACGGAAAGAATGCACATTACTGTAGCTATCACGTTTACAATCACGTACTTTAAATGAAACTCATTCTTTTCCTTTTCAACAATTCCGCGCACACCATAATCAAGCACCAGGAATTCATCGGAAAGATACTCATATTCTTTATCCATATTTCCTATTACAATAAATATTGCAACACCAATGGCAATCAAAAGGAACAGTAATATAACACCGATTCCTGCGGCAGCATTTTCTGTAAGACCGGTTCTGCCGGTTTCCTGTAGTCCTGCAAGGAATATCAATGGTACCGGTGAAAGAATCATCAGCATCGTAGCCAGTGCATTCCATATAGAAGTTCTCTTTTTACTTTTAATCGCTTCGCAGGCTTCTTCCAGGCTCACACGCCTTACACTGTTTTCTCCCGGTATCTCCTCTTGCGTATAAACCACATCTTCCATATTATCCTTCAGTAAATAATCCGTGCTTACTCCGAATATATTACTCAATTTCAATATTTTATCCAAATCCGGAATAGATGCTCCGCTTTCCCATTTAGATACGGACTGTCTGGAAACGTTCAGCTTTTCCGCCAGGTCTTCCTGTGACCAACCATTTTGTTTTCTCAACTGCATAATCTTGTCTGCTAATATCATATTTTCCTCTTTCTGCCACTCCCCTGGTGGCTTGTTTTTCAGCTCTGAGCTTACGACAATCATAGCAGTGCCACCGGTTACACACTACCAAGTCCACCTGAAAATTTGTCAACCGGCAGTTGCAATTACCCTATTATAGCGTATTTTTCGCATCTTTTCAACAAATAACACACGTATTTAAAAGAGCCCTGTGTATCAAACACAGAGCTCCCTCACATACTATAACTGTAACATTATATTTAGCAAGGCCTACGGTCTCAGACCCATACCACCCTCTAAGGTAATGGTCTCACCACTCATATACTTGAAGTCAGGATTTGCCAGCTGTACACATACACGTCCGATTTCCAGCTCGGAATCACCAAAGTGACCCATGGGAGGCATGTGTACATTTGCCTTAAATGCTTCAGGATATGCCTGCTCAAACTGCTCCAGCTGTGCAGTCCATGCCAGAGGACAGATTACATTTACGTTAATGCCGTCCTTACCCCACTCAGTAGCTGCTACTCTGGACAGACCACGGATACCTTCTTTTGCTGCTGCATAAGAACACTGACCGTAGTTACCGAACAGACCTGCACCGGATGCAAAATTAATAACAGAGCCTTTGGTCTTTGCCAGATAAGGATAGCATGCCTTCATATAATAGAAGGTTGCATACAGACCTGAGTACATTGCCAGATCAAACTGCTCGGTAGTGTGGTCTGCAATAGCCACACCGGATGCAGACGCCTGTGCATTGTTAATCAGTACATGGATATCACCAAAAGTATCAATTGCCTGTTTTACTACATTATTAACTACTGCTTCATTGTCAGCACCTGCATTTACATCTGCCTGTACTACCAATACCTTAATACCGTATTCTTTTTCCAAAGCTTCCTTTGCATCATTTAATTTCTGCACATTACGGCCTGTAATCACCAGGTTACAACCTTCCTTTGCATAAGCGGTTGCAATACCGTAACCAATGGAGCCACAGCGTCCATCGCTGAGTACAGCCTTACCTGCACCGGTAATAATCGCTGTTTTTCCCTCTAAATAACCCATTTGCTCGTCCTCCTGTTAAAAACATTATATAACGCTCTACCCTATAAGTGCGCTGATACAATTATACTCCCGACACAATAATTTCTCAACAGAAACCCGATAATTTTTTGTCAATTTCATAATTTAAACGTTGTTATTTCAAATTATTTACAGATTATACGCTTTATATGACTTAATCACTAAAAATAACCAAAAAAACAATCGAAAATTCCACAAAAAAATCCTTGTGATTTTCTGGAATTTCTATATAATATATAAGGAAAATAAAGGAGGAGTGAAAGATGCCTAAAAGAACAGATATTCACAAAGTACTTATAATAGGTTCCGGTCCTATCATCATTGGCCAGGCTTGCGAGTTTGACTATTCCGGTACACAGGCTTGTAAAGCCCTGAAGAAACTGGGATATGAAATCGTATTGGTGAATTCCAATCCTGCGACTATTATGACAGATCCCGAAACTGCTGACGTTACTTATATCGAACCGCTGAATGTGGAACGATTGGAAGAAATCATCAAAAAAGAACGTCCTGATGCCCTTTTACCCAACTTAGGCGGCCAGTCAGGCTTAAACCTGTGTGCTGAGCTGAATAAGGCAGGTATTATTGACAAGTACAATATCGAGGTTATCGGTGTTCAGGTAGATGCGATTGAACGCGGCGAGGACCGTATTGAGTTTAAGAAAGCAATGAATGAACTGGGCATTGAAATGGCACGCAGCGAAGTTGCTTACACAGTAGAAGAAGCGCTTGCCATTGCAGATGAGCTCTCCTATCCCGTAGTACTGCGTCCTGCATACACCATGGGTGGTGCCGGCGGCGGTCTGGTATATAATAAAGAAGAATTAAAAACAGTTTGTGCCCGTGGTCTGCAGGCCAGCCTGGTAGGTCAGGTTCTGGTTGAAGAGTCCATCCTGGGCTGGGAAGAGCTGGAGGTTGAAGTTGTTCGAGATGCGGAAGGTAACATGATTACCGTATGTTTCATCGAGAATATTGACCCTCTTGGTGTTCACACCGGCGATTCCTTCTGTTCCGCTCCCATGCTTACTATTTCTCAGGAAGTACAGGACAGATTAAAGGAACAGGCATTTAAGATTGTAGATTCCGTTCAGGTTATTGGTGGTACCAACGTACAGTTTGCACACGATCCCGTGTCCGACAGAATTATCGTTATCGAGATTAACCCTCGTACCTCCCGTTCCTCCGCACTTGCATCCAAAGCAACCGGTTTCCCCATTGCTCTGGTATCCGCAATGCTGGCTGCAGGTCTGACCTTAAAGGACATCCCTTGTGGCAAGTACGGCACTCTGGACAAGTATGTTCCTGACGGAGATTATGTAGTAATTAAATTTGCCCGCTGGGCATTTGAAAAATTCAAAGGTGTTGAAGACAAGCTGGGTACTCAGATGCGTGCCGTAGGTGAAGTAATGAGTATCGGTAAGAACTTCAAGGAAGCTTTCCAGAAGGCTATCCGCAGCCTGGAAAACGGCAACTACGGTCTGGGGCACTCCAAGAACTACGATTCCATGACCAAGGAAGAGCTGTTGCAGCTTCTGATTACTCCTTCCAGCCAGCGTTACTTTGTAATGTATGAAGCTATCCGCAAGGGTGCTACCGCTGACGAAATTTATGAAATCACCAAGGTTAAGCATCATTTCATCCAGCAGATGAAGGAATTGGTTGACGAAGAAGAAGCACTGATGAAGAATAAGGGTGCTGTTCCTTCTGACGAAGCTCTGATTCAGGCTAAGAAGGATGGTTTCTCTGATAAATATTTGAGCCAGATTCTGGAGATTCCCGAGGCTGATATCCGTAACCGTCGTATCGAAATCGGTATGGAAGAAGCTTGGGAGGGTATCCACGTAAGCGGTACTGAGGACAGTGCTTACTACTACTCCACTTACAACGCGCCTGACAAGAACCCTATCAAAAACGACAAACCTAAGGTAATGATTTTAGGTGGCGGTCCTAACCGTATCGGACAGGGTATCGAGTTCGACTACTGTTGTGTACACGCTTCTCTGGCTTTGAAGAAGCTTGGCTTTGAGACCATTATCGTAAACTGTAACCCTGAAACAGTTTCTACAGACTACGATACTTCTGATAAATTATACTTTGAGCCTCTGACTCTTGAAGATGTTTTAAGTATCTACAAGAAAGAGAATCCCGTAGGTGTTATTGCACAGTTCGGTGGTCAGACTCCTCTGAACCTTGCAAATGACCTGGAAAAGAACGGTGTGAAGATTTTAGGTACCGCTCCTTCCGTTATCGACCTGGCTGAGGACCGTGATTTGTTCCGTGCCATGATGGAGAAACTGGAAATCCCCATGCCCGAATCAGGTATGGCTACCACCGTGGAAGAAGCTCTGGAAATCGCACACAGAATCGGTTATCCTACTATGGTTCGTCCTTCCTTCGTACTGGGTGGACGCGGTATGGAAGTAGTATATGACGATGCCAGCATGATTAACTACATGCAGGCTGCTGTAGGTGTTACACCTGACCGTCCTATCCTGATTGACCGTTTCCTGAATCACGCACTCGAGATTGAAGCTGATGCTATCAGTGATGGTACGCATGCATTTGTTCCTGCTGTTATGGAACACATCGAGCTTGCCGGCGTTCACTCCGGTGACTCCGCATGTATCATTCCTTCCGTTCACATTACCGAAGAGAATGTTGCAACCATCAAAGAATATACCAAGAAGATTGCCGAGGAAATGCACGTTAAGGGTCTGATGAACATGCAGTACGCTATTGAAAACGGCAAGGTATTCGTTCTGGAAGCTAACCCCAGAGCATCCCGTACCGTCCCTTTGGTTTCCAAGGTATGTAATATCCGCATGGTTCCCATCGCAACCGATATTATTACCTCTGAGATCACCGGCAGACCTTCACCCGTTCCTGCATTAAAGGAGCAGGTAATTCCTAACTATGGTGTTAAGGAAGCAGTATTCCCCTTCAATATGTTCCCTGAGGTAGATCCTTTACTTGGACCTGAGATGAGATCCACCGGTGAAGTACTTGGTTTATCTCCTTCCTATGGTGAAGCATTCATCAAGGCTCAGGAAGCAACTCAGACCAAATTGCCTTTAGAAGGAACCGTACTGATTTCCGTAAACCGCAAGGACAAGCCTGAAATCGTTGAAGTCGCTAAGATCTTTGCAGATTGTGGTTTCAAGATTATTGCTACCGGCGGTAACTACGATGTAATCTCTGCTGCAGGTATCCCCTGCGAGCGTGTAAAGAAGCTCAGCGAAGGTCGTCCCAACGTGCTGGATATGATCACCAACGGCGAGGTACAGCTTATTATCAACTCTCCCGTAGGCAAGGACAGCGTTCACGACGACAGCTACCTGCGTAAGGCTGCTATCAAGGGCAAGATTCCTTACATGACCACAGTTGCTGCTGCAAAGGTAACAGCAGAAGGTATCCATTATGTAAAGAATCATCCCGCAATGGAAGTAAAGTCCTTACAGGAGCTGCACAGCGAGATTCATGACAAATAATATATAGACCAATGTAAGAGGGCTCAAACATGAGCCCTCTTTTTTTCTCTTTTTCATGGGGGGGTAACTCTCCTCCCAAACAGTTGACAATTACTCCTCCACATGATAGTATACATATTGAACTGTTTACAAAGTGAACTATTATTTTAACAAAAACAGAAAGGCCATAGGATATGGAGAAGCAAAACGAAGCGCTCTTAGATGCATGGCTGCAGTTAACCACTGCCGTCAATAACTCCCGCTTAGTATCGGAGCTTTCTTTTAAGGAATCCTTAATTTGCAATTTACTATATAAAAATTTGCGTAATGCAGATGTCCCGGCATTAACTGCTACAGATTTATGCATTGCCACTAAAATGCAAAAGTCTCAAATGAACCGAACACTGACCTTACTGGAATCCAAGGGCATGATTACCAGAGAACGTTCCAACGATGACCAGCGTCGTATCCACATTGTTTTAAATATGGAGCAAGCTCAGGTATATTTGGAGCAACATGCAGAAATATTAGCAATGATTGGTCAATTAACTGCACAGCTCGGACCTGAAAAGACCCAAGCAGCAACTGCACTTTTTAATGAGATTGCTTCAGTTGCCAATAAAGTATTTTACGAAAAGGAGAAACACCATGCTTAGAATTTTGATTGACTCTGCCGCAGATTATACACCTGCAGATGCAGCACGTAAAAATATTGAATTTATCCCTTTAACTGTTACTTTGGATGATACTCCCTACTTGGACGGTATCGATTTAAGTACTGACGAATATTACGAAAAGCTTGCAAAAGCTGAGAACTTTCCCAAGACCTCTCAGCCCTCTCCTCAGGCTTTTGCCGATATTTTTCAGGATGTGAAGGATAAAGGCGACGAAATGATTTGCATCACTCTGGCAGCTGCACTCAGTGGCACTTATCAGAGCGCCAATATCGCTAAAGACATGGTGGATTATGAGCATATTCATATTATTGATTCCAAAACGGGCACTTCTGCCATAAGACTTTTGGCTGATTATGCAAGGGATTTGAGTGAGCAGGGAATTTCCACAATAGAAATTGTAGAGAAAGTAAAGGAGCTTCGCAGCAAAGTCAAAATTTTGCTTGCTGTTGACACCCTGGAATACCTCTATAAAGGCGGACGATTAAGCAAGGGTGTGGCTGCCATCGGTGAAATGGTGAATTTAAAGCCCATCATCACTCTGGATAGCGAAGGTGCCATCACTGTTCCCGGCAAGTGCGTAGGCAAAAACAAGGCTACCATGTTTATCATGAAGGCCATAAAGGAATTAGAAATCAATAAAGAGTTTCCTATTTACACCATCTATACCCTGGGTACTGAGAATTGTGAACATCTGGAAAATAAGCTGACTGCAGAAGATTATACCATATGTAAGCGACTGCAGATCGGTGCTACTATCGGTTCCCATATCGGTCCCGGTGTCTTCGGAGTGATCTTTGTACAGAAGTAAATATGGAATATAAAAACCCCCGGCATCCGGTTTCTGCTGTGTGGGATATGTTCTAATTCAGGCACGCTCTCGCTACGTGAAAAAGCGTTGCGTTACTAAGCTCGTGAAGCCCATCTTCGATACATAGGGTATCAAAGATGCACTTCAAACCTCGCTAAGTAACGACGTTTTTCAAGTACCTGAATTCAGAACACATCCCACACCACATGAACCGGATGCCGGGGGTTTTATATTCAAATTAACTTCTATTCTGTTGTTCTACCAGGCGGTCTGCACCGTACATCTTACGAAGTGCAGGTTTCTCAATCTTACCTGTAGCGTTACGGGGTACATCTGCAAAGATAATGGTCTTAGGACGTTTGTAACGGGGCAGTTCCTTACAGAACTCCTCGATTTCCTCCTGTGTACAGTCCATACCCTCCTTGATGGCAATGATGGCACCTGTGATTTCACCCAGACGCTTATCCGGCAAACCGATAACCGCCACATCCTTTACCTTGGGATGGGTATTCAGGAAGTTCTCAATCTGTACCGGGTAAATATTCTCTCCACCGCTGACGATAACATCCTTCTTTCTATCCACCAGGAAGATAAATCCATCCTCATCCATCATAGCCATATCCCCGGTACATAACCAGCCATTCTTCAGAGTCTTCTCCGTAGCTTCGGGATCATTGTAATAACAAGTCATGACACCAGGTCCCTTTACGCACAATTCACCTACATCGCCCTGTGCCACTTCCACATTATTTTCGTCTACGATCTTACATTTCCAGCGATAACCGGGCACACCGATTGCACCCACCTTATGTATATTTTCCACGCCCAGATGTACACAACCGGGACCTGTGGATTCAGACAAACCATAGTTGGTATCATATAAGTGATGAGGGAAATATTCCATCCAATGTTTGATCAGGGAAGGCGGAACCGGCTGGGCACCTACATGCATCAGTCTCCACTGATCTAATTCATAATCCTCAAGCTTTAAATCACCTCTATCCAAGGTATCCAGAATATCCTGGGCCCAAGGCACTAAAAGCCACACAATTGTACACTTTTCCTTGGATACCGCATCCAGAATCGTCTCCGGTGTGGTACCTTTAAGCAGTACTGCTTTACTACCTGCACAAAGACTGCCCATCCAGTGGAATTTCGCACCGGTATGATACAGCGGAGGAATACACAGGAACACATCGTTTCTATCCGTCAAATGATGCTTCTGCTCCATTTCTGCAGCCTGCATCAGACTCTCATGGTTATGTAAAATCGCTTTCGGGAAACCGGTGGTACCTGAAGAAAAATAAATTGCCGCATCATCCTCAGCTTCCAGACGTACCAAGGGTGCCTGACTGGAACAATCCGCAACCAGCTCACGATAACTCTCTGCAAAGGTAGGACATCCGTCACCCACATAAATCAGTAATCTGCCCTGGCTAAGCTTCTCTTCAATAGCCTCAATACGTCCGATAAACTCAGGTCCGAAGAATAACACCTGCACCTCTGCCAAATCTGCACAATACTGTATTTCATCCGCCGCGAATCTGAAGTTAAAAGGCACAGCAATAGCACCTGTTTTCAGGATACCAAAGTAAATGGGCAACCATTCCAGACAGTTAAACATCAGAATCGCTACTCTGTCACCCTTCTGCACGCCACGGCTCAGCAGCATATTCGCCACTCTGTTGGCTTTTTCGTCAAAAATCGCCCAGGTAATCTCCCTTCTGTAAGGAGTGGATGAGGTCTGCTGTACCAGATCAAACTCCTTCCAAATAGTCTTTCTATTATCCTTCATGGAAGGATTCAGCTCTACCAGAGCCACCTCATCTCCATAAAGCTTATGATTTCGTTCAAGTAAATCTGTAACAGGCATGGTATTATGTCCTTTCATTTTAGCGCTTTAAAGCGCAAGCTTATTTTAAGATAGCATATTACTATGTAAAAGTCAATAAATACACCTTTTTGTGCGTCTTTTACGCTTTTTTGAAAAGTCTATATATAGCCTTTACCTTTTCTCTTGTCCTGCTATAATAATACCTACAGGTGCTACCAATATAGGGTATGCGGTTAGCCTTCTGAATCAAGTGTACTTTATAGTACATAGCAAGCTTTCCTACCAGGGAAAGACTGCCGGATGAAGGAGGGATGTCTATGCTGACTATAGAAGGTCTGATTGCCGTAATCAGTCTTGTACTGACTGCTTTTGGCTTAGGATATGCTGTCGGATATAATCATAAGGCACAAAAATAACCGCCTAGCCCACCAAGCAACGCGGTCATTTTTGTACCAACTTATTGAGGGCTAACCGTGTATTCGGTAGCACCTTTTCTATTCATATTATATGCTCCGCTACACCAATATGTCAAGAAACATCTTATCTTATCCTATCCTATATCTATTATTGACTTCCCCCCGACTTTGCACTATGATAAAACAATAACGTCTTTGCATTTACCGGCACAGGACGAATACATAGAAAAGGAGATTCCTTATGTTAAATGAAAGAATGGTAGCTCTGGGAACCCAACGTTCCGTCATTCGTGAGCTTTTTGAATTTGGTAAACAGCGCGCGGCAGAAGTAGGTGCGGAAAATGTATTTGATTTTTCCATCGGCAATCCTTCCGTACCCTCTCCCGCTATTGTAAATGAAACCGCTATGAAACTGATACAGGATATGGACCCTGTAGTTCTTCATGGCTATACCAGCGCACAGGGAGACGCAGGAGTTCGTCAGATGCTGGCCGACTCTGTGAACCGTCGTTTCGGCACTGCTTTTCACGCAGATAATTTCTACATGACCGTAGGTGCCGCAGCTGCCCTTTGCTGTTGCTTAAACGGTCTTTGCAATCCCGGTGATGAAGTCATTGTATTTGCGCCTTTCTTCCCCGAATACCGCGTATTTATCGAAGGTGCCGGTGCACAGATGAAGATGATTCCCGCCGATATTGAAGGCTTCCAGATTGATTTTGAGAAATTCGAGGCGGCCATCAGCGAAAAGACTAAGGCAGTTATCGTGAACTCTCCCAACAACCCTTCCGGCGTGGTATATTCCGAAGCAACTATTCAGAAGCTGGCTGCCATTTTAGCAAAATACAGTGAAAAGTACGGTGAACCAATTTACCTGATTGCAGACGAACCTTACCGCGAAATTGTATTTAATGGTACAGAGGTGCCTTATTTGCCTCATTATTACAAAAATACACTGGTATGTTACTCCTGGTCCAAGTCTCTGTCCCTGCCCGGTGAACGTATGGGTTATGTCATCGTTCCCGATGAAGTACAGGACAACAAACTGGTGTACGCTGCTATCGCAGGTGCAGGACGTTCCCTGGGCTATGTAAACGCTCCCGGACTGTTCCAGCGTGTCTGTGCAATGTGTGCCGACGAAACCGCAGATGTAAGCATCTACGAGACCAATAAGAATCTGCTTATGAACGGTCTCCGCGACCTTGGTTTCCATGTAGTAGAACCCGGTGGAACCTTTTATATGTTCCCCCGTACTTTAATAGCAGACGATATCGCTTTCTGTGAAAAGGCCAAGGACTTCAATCTGCTCATCGTACCAGGCACAGGCTTTGGCTGTCCCGGACACACACGTATTTCCTACTGTGTCCCTACCGAGCGCGCCGAGAAATCTCTGGCAGCATTTGAAAAGCTGGCAAAATACTATAAGTAATTAATATGGGTGCTGCATAAAGCGGCACCCATGTATCATTTTAGACTATTGTGAAAGTATATTCCCAAGGAAGAGGTTCCTACATGATTATTGATTTCCATACACACATTTTTCCTGATAAAATCGCCGGAAAGGTGGTCCAAAATCTGGCCAAAGTCAGCTGTACTACTCCCTTTACTGACGGAAGTCAGGGCCAACTACTGGCATCCATGCAAAAAGCAGGCATAGACTACAGTGTGACACTACCGGTCATGACCTCTGCTGAGCAGGTAGAAAAAATTCACAGTGGCATCATTGAAACTTCGGAGCAGCTGATGGCACAGGGTATCATCCCCTTCGGTGGTATGCATCCTGCATATGAAAACGTGCGCAAGGAATTACTACGACTAAAGGATGCCGGCATCAAAGGCATCAAGATTCATCCTGCCTACCAGAAAAAGAATTTGGACGATCCTGCTATGATGAAAATTATCGATATTGCCTCCGACTTAGGACTTATCGTAATCACCCATGCGGGCATCGACATCGGCATCTATGACCACGATTATGCCTCTGTAAAGCATGTTTTGCATATTATAGACCAGATACAGCCCGAGAAGTTTGTGCTGGCTCATATGGGCGGCTGGGGTTGTTGGGAAGCCGTAGAACGTGATTTAGCCGGTGCACCGGTATATTTTGACACAGCCTTTTCCATCGGTCCTATCATGCCCCTTTCCGGCCATGATAAGGCCCCCTACCTGGACTACAATCTGACTGTAGAGGACTTTGCACGCATTTGCCGCAAACACGGCAGGGACAAGATTCTGTTTGCCACCGACTGCCCTTGGCAGGACCAGACAGACACCATCCATCTGGTGCGTACTGCTCCCTTGTCCGAGGCGGAAAAAGAGCACATTTTGTGGAAAAATGCGGCAACGCTGCTGGACCTTCCCTTAAAATAATACAAAAACGGAAGACTGGCGTTATTCTCTAAAAATGAAAAACGCCCCTATACGAAACTTGTGGCGGTGAATATATTCTACTTCAGGCACGCTTTCGCTACGTGAAAAAGCGTTACGTTACTAAACTCGTGAAGCCCATCTTTGATACATAGGGTATCCAAGATGGGCTTCAGACCTCGTTAAGTAACGACGTTTTTCAAGTACCTAAAGTCAGAACATATTCACCGCCACAAGTTTCGTATAGGGGCGTTTCCTTTAACACTACGGCCTATGACTTTCTTGTTGCTTTCTTTTGGTTCTTTGCCGAGTACATCCGGGCATCTGCCTCCTGTACGTATTCTTCTATATTGGTTTCATCAGTCATTGCTCCCACATGGTAGCCGTAACTAATGGACAGATGTCCGTTATGGAGATTCTCAGCATTATATGCAGCGACACTCTGCTCTACCGTCTGCCAATAAGTAGCCACTTCCTCTTCAGCAGATACCGCACCCATAACTACGAACTCATCACCGCCATACCGGGATACGCCAAAATCCTTGCGGGCATGACTTAAGATTTCAGCCGCCTTTCTGATAATGCGGTCTCCGTTTTCATGTCCGTACCGGTCATTCATTACCTTTAAATCATCTAAATCTATAAAACTGAGGAATAGTAGTTTTTGTTCCCGGATACATCGCTGCCGAATCTCATTGGCAAAACGTTCCAACCCGAAACGATTATATACTCCGGTCAGAGAATCTCGCACATACATGGAGTCCAGCTCCTGCATTGCCGTCTGCAAGAGATTATGCTTTCTCATATTTTCAATGGCATGTCCCATATCAATTAACCATTTTACGTACAAAGTATCTCCTATGGGGAAGTTACTTTTAACAAAAACAAAATAGCCGTAATTTCGATCCAAATAATGGATGGGCGAAAAAATATACATCTTACCGCTATCCGATTCCATGAACAACTCGTCCAGTGCATAACGGGAAGGAAAATCCGCTTTTTGTATAAATGCGCCATCACGGTAAGCCAGCATCACCCTGGACATTTCCGTATAACTCAGACGCTCCTGCCTGGTCATATTTTCCTGCTCCACAATACTATGTCCAAAAACCGTTTCCATGAAATTGTCATTGGTACAGCAATAGAATTCAGAAGGCTCCATTTTAGAGATAAAGGTTTTCAGTGCCTGCAGCCAATCCTCATACTTATTACCCAGCATAATATCCTTGGCCTGTTGCAGCATATGACGCACGTTAGTCCGGCGAAAAGCCGCTTTGCTGATGGCACTTCTCTGTTCTCCAAATTGCTTCAAACCACCTGCATTTTTACAACCACAGCTTTCTCCCAATATGATTTCATCAGGAATGCGTACTTCCTTGGGAACGGTCTCTCCATGAGCCAGTTTCCACAATATCCTACAAGCCTCTTCTGCCTGTTTATCGGAAGAATTATACACAGAGGTAAGTACCGGGCTATACTGACGCCCTTCTTCACTTCCGTCATATCCGGACACTGCCACATCTTCAGGTATGGAATAGCCGTTTTTCTGCAAAATACCGCATATTGTGATAGCCATGATATCATTGGCACAGATAATCGCCTCCGGCAACGGACGGCCGGAATTCAGTATACGGTTAGCAGCCTGTTCCCCACCTAAAATATCAAAATCTCCCTGGGTAATCTCCTCTTCATCTACGGGGATACCATTCTCATTCAAAACATCCAGATAAGCCCGGAAACGTTCCTCTGCATCCGGATTTCCTTCAATACCCTTTACAAAATGTAGTCTGCGCATTTTATGTTCAAAAACAAAATGTTCTACCAGCTTACGCATGGCAGGGTATGCATCAGCTCCTACAAAATAATAATCACCTAATCTGTCACCAATGAGTACAATGGGCCTGTTAACCGTTTGAAGTTTACGTGTGATAATTTCACGGTTTCCTGCTAAATGAATCGTATTCGCCACTACAATAACGCCATCAAACAAGTTCAAATCCGGAAGGTTGACAATATTAATTTCTCCTAAATTATGCCTGTCATTTTCAAATGCACCTGTAAACCATGTGAAAACGGCAATATTGCAATCATATTCGCCTATAAACCGCTCCAAACTCTGTAGTATGCTTACCTGCGCATTTGTATCAATTGCAGTAATCAATACCGCAATATTCATCCGTTTCTTTGCCATACCGCATATTCCTTTCTCTTATGCGAAACCCTAATTATAATTTCTTCCCCAAGACTTACGTATAAAACACCATCTTATTTCATTATACGTGAGCCAAACGTCCATACGCAAGCATTTTTTTGACATTTCGTATAGCCATTAGTACCAACGGTGCCAAATAGATGCTTCTCACTTTTATTCATAAAAACGACAAGTGCAAACCGAAATTTGCACTTGCCCATACAATATTACCAAATATACTTTTTCTAAATTATTTCTCTTCCAGAGACTGTTTCTTGGTGATAGTTACTCTTTCCTCATAACAGGTGAAAATCTCATCCAATTCTTCCTTCTTCATCTTAGGCGTAATCAAGCTCACTACCGGAACAATGATAAGTCCTGCAACCATTGCTATCGCACCTGCATTGATAGGGGACTCAATATATTTCAGGAACATATTGGATACAGTGATACCCACGCCTGCAATAAAGCCCGCCCAAACGCCTGCTCTGGTAACGCCCTTCCAGTACAAGCCGTACAGGAACGGTCCCAGGAAAGCGCCTGCCAATGCCCCCCAGGAGATACCCATGAGTTGTGCAATAAAGGTAGGAGGATCCAGTGCGATGATTACGGATAACAGGATGAAAAATACAATCAATACCTGCATGGTAATAACCTGCTTCTTTTCATCCATCTTCTTCATACAGGTTTCCTTCAAAAAGTCCAGTGTCAGCGTAGAGCTTGAGGTCAGCACCAGCGAGGACAATGTGGACATGGATGCAGATAATACCAGCACCACTACAATACCTATCAGGATATCAGGCAGCTTGGAAAGCATGAAAGGAATAATGCTGTCATATACTACTGCCCCTGTTTCGCTATAAATAGCAGGATCATCGAAAAGTCTGCCAAAGCCACCCAGGAAATAGCAACCACCGGAAATCACTACCGCAAACAGAGTAGAAACCATAGTACCGGTCTTAATTGCCTTTTCATTCTTAATGGCATAGAATTTATGTACCATCTGAGGCAGACCCCAGGTACCTAATGAAGTCAAAATCACTACACCAAGCAAGTTCAAAGGATCAGGGCCAAAGAAGGATGTAAATGCACCGGGCTGACCCATGGTAACAGGTACATCACTGGGAATCTCTGCCATCACGCGGATAGCCTCCATGAAACCACCCTGACCGTTCAATACTGCTGCAATAACTGCCACAATACCAAACAACATTACAATACCCTGGATAAAATCATTGATAGCAGTAGCCATGTAGCCACCCAGAATAACATATAAAGCAGTAATGCCTGCCATAATAATTACACAAACTGAGTAGGGAATATTAAATGCCATCCCGAACAGTCTGGACAAACCATTGTATACAGAAGCGGTATAAGGTACCAGGAATATGAAAACAATGGCAGATGCCACGATTTTCAGTGGTTTACTCTTAAATCTGGAGCCAAAGAAATCCGGCATGGTCTTGGACTGTAAATGCTGACTCATAACACGGGTTCTTCTACCTAAAATCACCCATGCAAGCAAACTGCCGATTAATGCATTACCGATACCTATCCAGGTGGAAGCCAGACCGTATTTCCAGCCAAATTGTCCCGCATAGCCAACGAATACAACTGCTGAAAAGTAAGAAGTACCATACGCAAAAGCAGTCAGCCAGGGACCTACAGAACGTCCGCCCAATACAAAACCGTCTACACTGGCGGTCGTCTTTCTGGTATACAGACCCACCCCAATCATGACCGCAAAGAAAATAATTAACATAAGAATCTTAACAAACATTGCCTTGTCCTCCAAGTTTCTTTCGCCACTTTAAACCGTTACACTTTAAACCGCAACGCTTTAAATCATTAAAGTCAACTAAGATATTAACACGTTTGTGTGGGATTGTCAAGCGAATTACCGCATCTACAGAATTCTATTGAACGAAGGATAGCTAAGTTAGAACAATCGCTGGCAAAAAAGGATAGCAACCTCACACAGAAGGCGGATGTAATTGATCAGGGAAATGCTGAAATTGCCCGTTTGAAGGCTTTGCTTGCAGAACGTGAATAATACAAAAAGACTGATAGAAAAAATCTATCAGTCTTTTGTTTTATTTCACTTCTAATTGTTTTGAAAAGAGTACGTTAAAACCAGCGCATTCAAACTCAATCTCAAGTTTTGATTATAAATCCTTATGTGCACCCAAAGGCAAATTTCGCCCTAAGGTCTAAAAGGATGCTAGCATCCTTTAAATTAATCTACTACTTTCAGAAAGTACACCTTGATAAAGATACCAAATTAATGATAAGTAGTCCACTGTAAAGCAGTTCCAGTGGACGGATATAGATGAGAATATTACATAATGCAAGAGCCAGCTGATATATGCATTGAACAATCAGCTGGCTCTTATATTTCCTATTCAATTAAAACTTTGAATATACTTATGTGGAAACCTAAATCAATGATCAGCCTTACAAAAGCTTCAACTTCTCTCTTATCTCCATCAAAATAGTACCTAACATATTTTTTCCAGAACCATTTGTTCCACATCCCCAGTAATAATCATTGGATGTATTTTCCACGATATATTCTGAATCTGTATTAAGTAATATGTTTTTCAATTCAATGTTCTGAGAAAATTTAGCATATACTGCTTTTCTCATAACATCATCTTTAACCTCTTCCCAATCTTCTCTTAATGGTAAATTGCGATTTCTTCCCATTTCAGCTGCTTTCATAGGATTGTCCAACAAACGAATTATTTCTGCATATTCTGTTCCATAAAACTTCTGTGCTTGAAAATAGTGTTCACTTGTCATCCACCATTTACCATCCAACTCAAAGCCATGATGAGAAAAATTTGAAAAGCATCCATACTCTTCATTGACTTTATAAAAGTATATTGCCATACTACTTTTACTCCTTAAATGGTGAATCCCAAAATATTCTATCTAGAATATCTTCAAGTTTCCCAACTGCTCTAAATAGTTCATCTCTATAATCATCTGTCACTACTTCATTTGATAATGAACAGTATATAAAAAAGAGTAAACCTACTATTCTTCGAGAAATATTTTCTTTTCCTTGCACCTCATTCTCAATCTTGACTAATATCTCATAAAATTTTTCAAAAACTTCTTTGTTAATAGTTTTTTCCACCCGTGCAGGAATTAATAAATCCTGCACGAGTTGGTTTATCTGTTCATAATAAATATCCATTTGATTACCTCTTCTCTTACTCTAAAAACCCTACAATTGCTTCTAATGGAATACTCTGATAAACAGACACCTCTTGTTGCCAAACAGAATAGTGATATGGCAATCCTTCAACTCCATTCACTCGTGGAAACATTTCAAAGCCTTTGTATGTATTTGACGTAACTTTATCTAAATCAATAGCAACAATACCTAATTTACTACCCGACTCATTAAATCCCCTTGCAACATCCAAATCATAAGTAGTAGAAATAAATGGATCACTTTCCCAAGATTTTTTACCAGAGCCACTAACTAAATGTTCTTTTAAAGACCATGCTCCATTCGGATTTTTAGCTTCTAAGCCTAATCCTTGAGTTAATCTTTCATAATCCTTTTGATTAAGTGCTCTATACACTATATTATCTGAAGAACTACCACTCTCACCAGCCACAGCCCCCTTCAGCAGACCGGTAATTTCTGTCTGTCTCGCAGCCTTTAGGCCTTGGGCATTTTGATAGCCAAATACTGTCGACAAGCCCATGCCCAGCACATTGGCCCCCAGCTCCATCCAGTCTCCCAAGCCAACCTTTTCTCCGCTTTTAAGCTTGGTATAGATTTCCCCGGCATTTTCTACTGCCATGGAACCGTTTTTCAGGAAATTCACTCCGTTACTTACCAATTCGGCGCCATGATGTACTTTTTGGGCGGTTACTGCCATTCGGGCATACTTCTGTGCTTTTGCACCCTGGTTAGCTGCTTTACATATCTTGGCATAACCCATTGCACCCTTGCCTACCAAAGCGGCACTG
>JAZODQ010000092.1:0-2094 GCA_045597105.1 Acetatifactor sp. | reverse complement strand
ATCAGGAGCATCTAAAAAGTTAATCTGATAATGCAACGAACCTGCTGCAAATTTAAAATCTGTAGGTGCCTCCTCATGTAACCGTATAATTTCTCCTAACTGATTCATGGTCTGGTGGTATGCAGTTATCATACATTCCACATCCTGTTCTCCAAAATGAATGGTTATGGTATCCCCGATTTTTGCTCCAATCATCTCTGAAATCTGAGGTGTAATAGAGATTTCCTTTTCGTTCTCCAAGGGCAAGCCCTCTATGTACTTATACTCTGAAGCCTCAGTATTTAGGCCCTGCTGGCAGGTGAGTATAAAATCATTGCCCTGAAAGGTAATGGGATATTTATAAATCAGCTCTAATGCTAACTGTGCAGGCATTCCTTCCTCTGTAAGCTCCTCTTCCAGCTTATCCATATATGAAAGCAAATCCTCCTTGGTACCACCACCAAGATTATCCATGACTTGACTATCTGAAAGATACAGATCACTTCTGGTTCCAAAGGTATAAATCAACTTATCGCTTTTCATGGTAGCTGTGGTATTAACCAATATAAGTACAAACAAGGTACATAGTCCAAAGGAAATAATGATACTTAAAAACCGCTTGGGGCTGCTTAGCACATCATTTAATGCCATAAACAGGGCATTTCCTGTAGGACATTTCTGAATCCTTAATACGGTTTTGTTCTTATAACGCTCCCCTGTCTGACCACTACGAATGGCATCCACAGGTGTTGCTTTCTTTACCTTGCCCGTACAAAGATATGCAAATAAAAGAATCACACATACTACCAGCACGGCACCCAGAAAATTAATGAGTATCGCATTGTCATTACCCAGCACCATTTTCTTACTCACGGAATCCAAGAGGAGCTTCCCAAAAGGGACACTGCCAAAGAATCCTACCATTGCTCCCAGCACAGACATGAGCAAATATTTCACAATATACAGACTTCGGATTTTCCCATTGGACAGTCCGATAGCCTTCATAACACCGATTTCACGAAATTCCTCCGTAATGGTAAAGGTGATGGTAAACTTTAATACCACAAATGATACGATGATTAAACACACGCTAAGAATCAACACCACAAATGCCACAATCATATCCATTACATATGCCAGCTTAATGGTAGAACGAGGACCATCAAAAGCAATATTGGGCACCTCTGCCATAGCTGCTTTAATGGCCTTTACATCATCCGTATCAATATAGCAAATCTCTCCCCGATAATGATCATAAATCGCTTCATTGGCTAACAGCTTCTGCATGTCTGCATCACACATTATAAATCGCGTGTTTCCCATGAAGTCAGATCCAAGTAGAGCATCCTTTGCCATCCCATCCATTATAAATTCCAACTCTACGCCGTTATGCTTTAACCGGATGACATCCCCTGGCTGTAAGTCATTTTCCTCCATGACCATACCTGCTACATAAATATGCCCCGGCTCTATCTTTGTAATGGGTTCATTCTCCTTATCAAAAAAAGTAATAGCCGCTCCCTCTATGGATTGATAAAGGGAGGAATTTTTCGATTTCAATTCACTACCATCTGCCTTGGTCATATAGCCCTGAGAACCAAACACCATCTGTTCCAAACGGTATTCTTTAATAGCCCCCTCTGTTTCCAGCATCTCGTCCAAAGAGCCTACCGCATTGTCTCCCATAGTAATAATGATAAAATCCCCCACGCCCGCCTTATCCAAATAATAATCGGTACCATTCATTACCGTCACCACATTGTTAATACCACTGCTTACAAACATGGTAGCCAACACAATGAACAGAAACAGTATGATATTCATGGTCTTTTTTCTTTTTAAATCCTTCTGTAAGATTCGTAAAAACATAACTCTATAACTCCTTTCTCCTGTCTACGGGTATAGCATACAGGAGAAATTATTAAATAATCATTAAACGCACCCGCATCGCTTTTACGATGCGGATGCGACTTCTTCTACGCCTTCTGTACCACTGCTGTTACCAGAAAGCTATCATTTTTTATTTCAGCGAAGACTTCGCCGTCCATCTTCTTCATTAATTCCCTACAAATATAAAGTCCTAAGCCACTTCCCTTTACACCTTGGCTGTTACTG
>JAZODQ010000091.1:0-2501 GCA_045597105.1 Acetatifactor sp. | reverse complement strand
TTGCATCATACTCAGACACCTGTATTTGGTTAGGATTTCCGTCCACATACTCACAAATCTCTTTTCCACCGGAATAGATACTCTCTGACCTGATAAAGTTGCCCGTCTCATCATAATAAGTATAATCTACATTTTGTGAATTGGGATAACTGGTTTTTACTTCCACACAGACTCCCTTTTCATTGTATTTGTACTCGTAAGTTCTGTCCCAATCTCCTCCTACATAAGTTTCTTTGATTAGTCTGCCTTGCGTGTCAAATTCCGGTTCATAGCTATAAGACCTATTCATACAATAGGATTTATCATATAGGGAATACTCATAAACCATATGATTTTCTGAATCGTTTATTATAGCATACCAAATGACAGGCTCACTAAATCTGTCTCTGTATTCATCCTCCTCATAAAAAAAGGTAATTGCTTCCTCTTCTGCCAGCATAAGTATTTCCAGACTGTTCTCTGTCTCCTGTGTCTTTCCCGGTTCTACTGCCAAAATCTCAATGCTATACACCTCTCTGGAACTATCCTTCCAATTTTCAATGATTACACGATCCCCCACTGTTTTTCCTTGCATCTCTTTGAAAAACTTCCTGGTTTCTTTTAAATCCAGCTCGTCACCTGCCAGATTCAAAGTCCCGGTTGACGTCATCAGTTCCAGTTTAAATTTCTCTCCTGCTACCTGCTCTCTTTCCTCTGCCGGTATACCCGCTTTTCGTACTTCAGTCTTTATGGTATCACCATATTTTACCGCTTTACTAATTCCGCAAATATTAAATTTGTAATTGTGTATCGAAGCACCACTTTCGTGCTTCACCCAAAACGTATCCCTGACGCGCTTTCCTATGATATCATCAATTATTCCTTGCGCAGTACTTAACGAATATCCTCCCAGCTCCACCGCCAGAAAGGTATTGGTATCCACAACACGAATTACCTGTTCCCCACTGAATACCATATCACCTTCGCCTGTATCCACTCCCAGGCCGCGCATAACATAGGTAGCAAAAACTTTATCTCCGTACTCCACTTTATCCGGCTGGCTACTCACCACATCCACAATCGTATATTCATACCCGTAGCGGCCGTCTCCCCCTTCAAACCAAAGCGTAAATGTGTCCCCAGCCACCTTTCCAATTGCCTGCTCTACGTTTTTCATGGTCACTTCTTCAGAAAAATCGAACTCATTTTGAAACTGCTTCGCTGTCGACGCCACTTGGAATTCTTCCTCACCTGTATATTTCCATTCACCAAAATTCCACTCTTTATTACAGGAAAAGGTAATCGTATCCCCGTATTCTATAGACTTAGGTGGCATTACTTGTTCCGGCTGTATCTCCTCTTGCTCCATTATTACGGTTTCACTTTCTGCACTTTTATCCGTTTTGCTTTCTTCCTCATGCTCACCTGTACTTGCCTGCGTACTTTCTTCCGTGCTTTCCACATATAAGGGTCTGCTTCCCACGGTTTCCTGCATAGCTTCCTGTTTTGTTGCTTCTACTGCATCTTTATCACCATTACATCCGGTCATTCCACACAAAAGCGCTGCCGCTAATAACACCACCATTGTTTTTCTAAATAGTTTTTCCATATCTGCTTTATCCCTTTTCCTTCCCTATACTTCCGTTCAATCCATCGATTTCCACTTTTAAAGCTATATTCTGATATCACATAGGTCGACACTTGCTTACCACAACATAATAACACACAGGTATACAACTGTCAACCATGGATAAGGAATGCCCTTCAACTTCCATCCGCTGAAGGGCATCTCTTTATTTCACTTATTTATTCAATTCCGTATACTCCGTCACATTTCGAAATCGTATCAATGGAACCATCCTCATTGTAGTTAAATTCGGCCACACAGACACTGCGGTGGAACAGGCTGCCTCCGGGAAGTTCACCTGTATGATAAAACAGATAGGAATGGCCTTTAAAATCTGCAATACCCGGATGGTTGGTAAAGACACCACCCTCCTCAGTCATCAGCACGCCGCCATACACCCATGGACCTGTAGGCGATGTAGAAGTAGAATAAGCCAGATGTTCGTCCTTTTTATCCACACCAAACGCAGCATAGACCATGTAATAAAGACCGTTTCTCTTGTAGAACCAGGGACCTTCTGCATAGGATGTACCGGTCATATGACTTCCCTTTGCAAAGGATTCTTCAGTCATTGGAATTTTTACCACGCCAACGGTTTCGTCATAGGAAATCATATCCTCGTTTAAAAGCACATATCTCAGCTCCGGATTTCCGAAATAAAGATAAGCCTGCCCATCATCATCGATAAAAACAGTAGGGTCGATATCATTCCAGTCCCCTTCATCCACAAGCGGATATCCCAAATCCTTGAAAGGTCCTGTAGGACTGTCTGATACACCCACAGCAATGGCCATGCCACCATTTTCCTTATGTACCGGACAATAAAGGTAAAATTTGCCATTACGTTCTACAGCCTGGGGTGCCCATGCCCTGTCGTCCGCCCAGCTGATATCAT